>JAURZK010000186.1 GCA_030653505.1 Rubrivivax sp. | reverse complement strand
AGAATTATTTCTACCCCGATTTGCCCAAGGGTTACCAGATCAGCCAGTTTGAGATCCCGGTTGTGCAGGGTGGCAAGGTGGAGTTTTTCCTCGACGGTGAAAAAAAATCGGTACGCCTGGTGCGCGCCCACCTCGAGGAAGATGCCGGCAAGTCGCTGCACGAAGATTTCATCGGCATGAGCGGCATCGACCTGAACCGCGCCGGCACGCCGCTGCTGGAGATCGTCACCGAGCCCGACATGCGCAGCAGCGCCGAGGCGGTGGAGTACGCCAAGGCCCTGCACACGCTGGTGGTGTGGCTGGGCATTTGCGACGGCAACATGCAGGAAGGCAGCTTCCGCTGCGACGCCAACGTCAGCGTGCGCAAGCCGGGTGAGGCCCTGGGCACACGCCGCGAGATCAAGAACCTGAACAGCTTCCGCAACTTGGGCCAGGCCATCGACTTCGAAGTGCAGTGGCAGATCGACCGTGTGGAGGACGGCCTGGCCGTCGAGCAGGCCACGGTGCTCTTCAACCCCGACACGGGTGAGACACGCGCCATGCGCAGCAAGGAAGACGCGCACGACTACCGCTACTTTCCCGACCCCGACCTGCCGCCACTGGTGATCGCACCCGAGTGGGTGGAACGCGTGAAAGCCGCCATGCCCGAGCTGCCCGCGGCGATGGCCGAGCGTTTCCAGCGCGACGACGGCCTGCCGGCCGACGACGCGCTGCTGATGACGCAGAGCCGGGCTTTTGCGCGCTACTACGAGGCGGTGCGCGACGCTTGCGGCAACGCCAAGTTGGCGGCGAACTGGCTGATGGGTGAGGTGAGCAAGCGGCTGAACGCCGAAGACCGCGGCATCGAGGCCGCGGCGCTGGCGCCGGCGACGCTGGCGGCGCTGATCCGCCGGGTGGCCGACGCCACCGTCTCGAACAACGGCGCGCGCCAGGTCTTCGACGCGCTCTGGTCGGGCGAGACCGGCGACGTGGATGCCGTCATCGAGGCCAAGGGCCTGAAGCAGATGAACGACACCGGCGCGCTGCTGGCCATCGTCGACGAGGTCATCGCGGCCAATGCCAAGTCGGTGGAGGAGTTCCGCGCCGGCAAGGACAAGGCCTTCAACGCCCTGGTCGGCCAGGTGATGAAGGCCAGCAAGGGCAAGGCCAACCCGGCGCAGGCCGGCGAACTGCTGCGCCAGCGGCTGGGCTGACGGTGCCGCGCGTCAGCGCGAAGCGGGTCGCCCGGACGGCGGCGCCGTCACCGGCGCCACAACGTTCGGCAGCGGCCCCAGCGAACCCGCATGCGCCCCGGACCAGAGCCTGCGCAGGCGGTCGAGCTCCGCATCGTAGAGCCGGTTGATGCGGCCGAGTTCGGCTTCCTGCGTGGCCTGCGACCCGCGCTGCGCCTCCACCGCCGCATCGTTGGCGTCGATGGCGCCCTTCAACCGGGGCGGCAGGGTGCGGCCCTGGTAGAACTCGGCTTCGTCAAGCAGCGGCTTGCGCTCCACGGCAAGCGCACGCAGGCGCTGCTCGGTGGTCTTGATGGCCATGCGCACGGTGTCCAGCGCGGCCTCGCGGGCACGCTGGTGGGCTTCCTCGTTCGGAAAGCGCGCCATCAGGTTGCGATCGCGGCGCATGGCGTCGGCCGCGGCGGCACGGGCCTCCTTGGCAGCGCGCTCGCGCGCTTCTTTCTCGGCGCGCTCGTCGGCCGTCAGCGTGGGCGGCAGCACCATGCGCAGCGAACCGTCGCGGTTCAGCACCTGCTGTTCCTTGGCAGAGCACTCCGCGATGGGGCGGTCGGCGGTGAGGCGCCGGCCCTTGTCGTCGACGCAGGTGTAGATGGACGTGGACGGCGGGCGCGCGGGCGCCTGCGCCCCCACGCCGCAGGCGGCGCCCGCGAGCACGGCCGCCAGCAGGCAGCGCATCAGCATCGGGCGTGGGGGCCGGCTCGCCAAGTCAAACTCCATAACGGTCACGGTAGGCCTGCACAGGGCCTGCAAACGCCGCCAGCGCCGGGTCGGCCGTGCCGCGCAGATACTGCAGCAGGTCGTCCAGCGTCGCTATCGCCGCGACACCCAGTTTCAAGTCGCGCGCCACGTACTGCACCGCGCTCCAGGGCATGTCCTGACCGCCCTCGGTGGCACGTTCCTGGCGGTCGAGCGCAATTGCCACGCCGCAGGGCTGGCCGCCGGCTGCTGTGATCATGGCAATCGATTCGCGCACCGAAGTTCCTGCAGAAATGACGTCATCGACGATAAGAACGCGCCCGGCCACCTTTGCGCCGACCAGCGTGCCGCCCTCGCCGTGATCTTTCGCTTCCTTGCGGTTGTAGGCGTAGGGCACGTTGCGGCCCCGCCGGGCGAGTTCGACGGCCAGCGCGGCGGCCAGCGTGATGCCCTTGTAGGCGGGGCCGAAGATCATGTCGAAGGCTATGCGCTGGCCGCCTTCGACCAGCAGGCGGCGTGCATAGAATTCAGCCAGGCGGCCCAGCTTGGCGCCGTCGTCGAACAGGCCGGCGTTGAAGAAATACGGCGACAGCCGTCCCGCCTTGGTCTTGAACTCACCGAAACGCAGCACACCGGCCTGCACCGCGAAACTCACGAACTCCTGGGCCAGCGCGGGGTCGGTGGCGTCTTGCATGGTCGTCAAAGGGGCATCACTTGGGGTTTCGACTGATCTCGCTCAACCTGAACGGCATCCGGTCGGCGGCCAGCAAGGGCTTCGTGGCGTGGGCCGAAGCCGCGGGCGCCGATTGTATGGGCGTGCAGGAGCTCAAGGCCCAGGCCTGCGACGTGCAGGGCAGCCTCGACACCGTGGCCGGTCTGCAGGGCCACTTCCACTGCGCCGAGAAGAAGGGTTATTCGGGTGTGGGCCTGTTCCTGAAGAAGGCCCCGAGCGCCGTGCTCACTGGCTTCGGCAGCGACGAATTCGACGCCGAGGGCCGCTGGGTCGAGGCGCGCTACGACACCGCGAAGCGCAAGCTGTCGATCATCAGCTGCTACTTCCCCAGCGGCAGCAGCAGTGAGGAGCGGCAGCAGGCCAAGTTCCGCTTCCTGGCGCAGATCTATCCGCACCTGGTGCGGCTGAAGGCCGAGCGCGAGTTCATCCTGCTGGGCGACATCAACATCGCGCACCATCCCATCGATTTGAAGAACTGGCGCAGCAACCAGAAGAACAGCGGGTTCCTGCCCGAGGAACGCGAGTGGATGACGAAACTGCTGACCGAGGGCGGCCTGGTTGACGTCTTCCGCACGCTGAACACGCAGCCCGAGCAGTACACCTGGTGGAGCAACCGCGGCCAGGCGTGGGCAAAGAACGTCGGCTGGCGCATCGACTACCACTTGGCCACGCCGGGCCTGGCGGTGAAGGCGCGTCGCGAACACATCTTCCTCGAGCAACGCTTCAGCGACCATGCGCCGCTGGTCATCGATTACGACTTCAAGCTCTGAGTTGCCGCAGGACGGCCGCAGCCCGTGGCCCGGCTCCATCACAAGCCGCTACATATACTGGGTTCGCGCGGCGCTGGCCTGCTTGCGGCGGGTTCGATGGAGGTGTGGCGACATGAGCGGACTTGCGATCGTGGCGGTGTTCGGCGGTGCCGGTTGCGGCGCGCTGCTGCGCTGGTGGCTGGGCGGTCAGCTGAACGCGATCTTCCCCACCGTCCCGCTGGGCACCTTGGCGGCCAACCTCATCGGTGGCCTGCTCGTGGGCATGGTCAGCGCCTGGTTCGGCCACGACACCGGCGTGCCGCTGGAACTGCGTCTGCTGCTCATCACCGGCTTCCTGGGTGGCCTGACGACCTTCTCGACCTTCTCCATCGAGGTCGTGACCCTGATCGGGCGCCAGGAGTACCTCTGGGCCATCGGCACGGCGGGCGCGCACCTGTTCGGCTCGCTCATGCTGACCGCGCTGGGCCTGCTTCTGGCCAACGCCCTCTTCGTCAGGGCGTGACCCCGACGCGACGGCACTGCAGCAACTTCAAGGCGACGCCGTGCAGGGCATGCACCCCACGTGCCGGGAACAAGCTGCCGCTGCGGACGGGCGTCATCGGCGACCCAGCCTGATCGCCGACGCCGGCATATCGCATCATCCGTGCCTCCAGCCAGGAGCAAGACCATGCAGTTCACCGACATCCTCGCCCAGATGGGCGGCGTTCAATCCATCGCGAGGGATCTCGGCGTCAGCGAGTCGCAGGCCGCGCGCGGTGCCGATGCGCTCTTGCCGGCCATCCTGGGCGGATTCAAGAAGCAGGCGCAGGCACATGCCGGAGGCCTCGATGGGCTGGGCGGCTTGCTCGGGCAACTCGGCGGCGGCGGCCTGCTGGACCAGGTGCTGTCACCGCGGCCCACCGACCCGGCCCCCGGCAACGACGTGCTCGGGCAGATTTTCGGGTCCAAGGACATCAGCCGCACGGTGGCGCAGGACGCCGCGGGGCAGACCGGGCTCGACCCCGCGCTGCTGAAAAGGATGCTGCCGATCTTGGCCATGCTGGTGGCCGGCGTCATGACCAAGCAGGGCGCCGCGGCAGCGCCCGCGCCCGCGCCGGGTGCAAGCGGCCTCGGCGGCATGCTCGGGGATCTGCTCTCAGGGCAGGCCGCACGCGGCGGCACGTCCGGCCTGGGCGCCTTGCTCGATATGAACGGCGACGGCAATGCACTGGACGACATCCTGCGTCTGGCCGGCAAGGTCATGCGTTGAACCCGCCGGCCGGCCGCCGCCGTGGCGCCGGCTTCTGCCGCGGCGGCTGCCGCGGCTTCGACGGCAACGGACGCGGTTCAGCGCGTGCGGGCCTAGCCCCGGCTCAGCAACCGCCCTTCTTTTCCTTCTTCGCCGCCGGCATGGCCGGCACGGTGGCCGGCTTCATCGTCGCCACTGCCGATGCGGCCTGGCTCGCCTGCGTCGCCCTGGTGGCCTTCGCCGCATCGATGCAGCGGGTCTTGGCGTCACCCGACAGGGCGTCGCACTTTTCCACGGCCAGCTTGTAGTTGGCGTCACGCACGTCCTCGGCGGCTTCGCTGCGCGCGGCACCGACCTGCTGGGTGAGCTTGGCGGCGGCCGTGGCCTTGACTTCGTCGGCCTTGGCCTGCTTCACGCACACGTCCTTGGCGTTGTCGGCAAGGTCGTCGCACTTCTCCTTGGCCACGGCGTAGGCGGCCTCGGCGGCGGCCATGCGCGCCTTGGTGGCGTCGGCGGGCTTGCCGGTGTAGCCGAATTCGAGCTCGGCCAGGGCCACCTTCTCCTTGCCCTTGGCCTCGAGGATGCAGATGTCCTTCGCGTTGGCCTTCAGGCTCGCGCAGCGTTTCTGGTCGGCCTTGTAGTCGGCGCCGATGCGCGTCTTGGCGGCGCTGTAGTCGGCCTTGTCCATGACCGCCGCGGCGGCCAGAGAAGTCGACATGGCAGCGGCCAGCAGCGTGGCGGCGAGAAGCAGGTGCTTGTGCATGAGAAGTCCTCTTTGGATTGCGGCCGGCCGCGACTGGGTCGGACGTCGGAAACAGCCGCCACGGACAGGTCTGTCCATGCTCGACCGGACAGGCATCCTGGCGCGCGACAGCAGAAGCGTCGGTGCGGCAGCGAACAGCGGGGCCGCGGGTGACGTGGGGATCGGACCTGCATGATCCGATGTCGTCATGCAGGTAATGTGCACGCACGACGGTCTGAAGCCCCACCTTCAGCGCTGGCCGGTCGTAGGCCGTGCCCACGGCAGGGTGCAGACCGTGCACGGCCTGGGGCGACCACATCGGGTGCTGCGAGGCGCTGGCGCGTTTGAACTCGACGTGGGAGGCTGGCATGTTGCCGGCCACGACCAATGTGGCCACGGCCGTGACGTGGTGGTGCCGCAGCTGCTCGATTGGCTGGCGCGCTTCCAGGCGACAGCCAATGTGGCCGGCGCGCCGTCGGTGGCTCCCTGCCGGCACAGCCCGGTGGCCGGCCCGAACGGCCGGTCCTACACTGGCGGCCCCCTGCCACTCGCCTCGCGGAGACCGCCCATGAATGCCCCCACCCGCCCCGTCGAAGCCGCCGCCCTCTCGTCCGCACTCGCGGCCTTTGCCGACGAAGCCTGGGACCAGCGCATCGTGCCTGCACTCACCGACTACATCGCCGTGCCCGCCAAGAGCCCGATGTTCGACGCCGACTGGGCGAAAAACGGCCACATCGACCGTGTCGTGCGCGACGCCGCGGCCTGGGTCGAAGGGCGCAGGCTGCCGGGGCTGACGCTCGAGGTGGTTCGGCTGGAGGGCCGCACGCCGGTGATCTTCTTCGAACTGCCCGCCAGCGGCCGGGCCGAGGGCGCTTCGCAGGACACCGTGCTGCTCTACGGTCACCTCGACAAGCAGCCCGAGTTCAACGGCTGGCGCCGCGACCTCGGCCCCTGGACGCCGAAGTATCAAAACGGCCTGCTCTACGGCCGCGGCGGCGCCGACGACGGTTATGCGGTCTACGCCGCCATCACCGCGCTGGAAGCGCTGCAGGCGCAGGGCCTGCCGCACCCGCGTTGCGTCGGCGTCATCGAGAGTTGCGAAGAAAGCGGCAGTTACGACCTGCCGGCCTATATCGATGCACTTAAACCGCGCCTGGGCCAGGTGGGCCTGGTGGTGTGCCTGGACAGCGGCGCCGGCAACTACGACCAGCTGTGGCTGACGACCAGCCTGCGCGGCATGGTCAGCGGCGTGCTGAAGGTCGAGATCCTCACCGAAGGCATCCACAGCGGCGACGCCAGCGGCCTGGTGCCTTCGTCCTTCCGCATCCTGCGCCATGTGCTCGACCGCCTGGAAGACAGCAAGACGGGCCGCCTGCTGCCCGAGAGCTTCCACTGCGACCTGCCGGCCTCGCGCCTGGAACAGGCGCGCGCCACGGCCACCATCCTCGGCGAGGAGGTCTGGAAGCGCATGCCGTGGGCTTGCGGTGCCGACGGCGGCCCAGCGCTGCCCACCACCACCGACCCCGTCGAAGGCCTGCTGAACCGGACCTGGCGGCCCACGCTCAGCGTCACCGGCGCCGACGGCTTCCCCGAGATGAAAAGCGCCGGCAACGTGCTGCGGCCGCATACCGCGTTCAAGCTCAGCCTGCGCCTGCCGCCGCTGGTGGACGGCAATCAAGCCAGTCTGGCCTTGAAGACGCTGCTGGAAGACAACGCCCCTTACAACGCCAAGGTCACCTTCCACCCCGACGGCCGCGCCGGCGCACTGGGTGCCACCGGCTGGAACGCGCCCGAGCTGGCGCCGTGGCTGGAAGGCGCGATGAACGCCGCGTCCCAGGCCCACTTCGGCGCGCCGGTGGGCTACATCGGCCAGGGCGGCACCATCCCGCTGATGAGCATGCTGCAGAAGGGCTTCCCGGCGGCGCAGATGATGGTCTGCGGCGTGCTGGGCCCGAAGAGCAATGCCCACGGCCCGAACGAGTTCCTGCACGTGCCCTACGGCAAGAAGCTCACGGCTTCGGTGGCGCGAGTGATCACGGCCTGCCCCTGAGAGCCGACGTGGCCGGCGGCCGCAGATGGGTCCGCCCCACCTGATACACCCCCCACCCAAGGGGCTCCTGAACCCGCAAATGCCCTTGCGCGCCAATCGCTCTTGGCCAAAATGATTCGGGAGGGGGCATTCGGCTCCGCAACCAACTAGACACGCAAGGGGTTTCGATGTCCACACTGTCTGTTTCGTTCCGGGTACTGGCGGTGGCCGCCGCCGCCACGCTGGCCATGCAGGCGCACGCCGTGGGCTCGCGCGTGCTGTCGTCGCCGTCGCTTGCCGCCGCGCAGTCCGCGATCGACCTCGTGCCGACCTACATCGACGTGAACCTGGCCGGTTTCCAGACCTTTGGTGACTTCGGCGATCCGCTCAACACCCAGGTGTTCGTCAATATCGCGCCGGGCTCGACGGTCACGGGATGGGACTACAACAACTTCAGCTTCACGACATCGGGCAGCAGCTGGCTGAGCGAGTTCGTGATTTCGGTGAACAACAGCGCGTCTTCGGAGTGGTTCGACGCCGCGCCCAGCGGCGATGACGCCAGTGGTACCTTCGGCCCGGCCTCGGGCACCTGGGACACGGCGGCCGGCGGCTTCGGCACCGGTCCGGCTGCAGGGCCCTTCGTGTCCAGCGACGGTGTGTTGTGGGTCACCGTCTACGAACTGTTCACCGACGCTGGCCTGAACGCGACCGTGAACGCGGGTTCTTCGATCCGCATCTATTACGACTCGGCTGCTGTCATCCCCGAACCCGGCACCTACGGCCTGATGGGCCTGGGCCTGCTGGGCGTGCTGGCCGCCGCCCGCCGCCGCCGCGCCAACTGAAGACCGCGCAGGTCCGGCCGCGCGGCCCCGCCCGCGGCCTTCAAAGCCCCATCGCCCTCAGGCCGCGGGGCTTTGTGCTTTCTGGCGGCTCGTCTTCCAGGCGCCGAAGAGCACGATGAGCCCGGGCACGAGGATCATGGCCCAGATGATCGCCGACAGGTTCTTCTGCACCCAGGGCAGGTTGCCGAAGAGGTAGCCGGCCAGGGTCAGGCCGACCACCCACAGGATCGCGCCGCCGACGTTGTAGGCCGTGAACTTGCTGCGCGTCATCTCGGCCACGCCCGCCACGAAGGGCGCGAAGGTGCGCAGGAAGGGCATGAAGCGCGCGATGACGATGGTGATGCCGCCGTACTGCTCGTAGTACGCATGCGTGCGGTCGAAGGCGTCGCGGTTGAACCAGCGCGAGTTCTGCCAGCCGAAGACCTTGGGCCCGAAGTAGCGGCCGATCGAGTAGTTGACCTGGTCGCCCAGGATGGCCGCCACGGTAAGCAGCAACATCGCCAGCGGCAGGCTCATCAGCCCCAGGCCGCACAACGCGCCCACCACGAAGAGCAGTGAATCGCCCGGCAGGAAGGGCATCACCACCAGGCCTGTCTCGACGAAGATGATGAGGAAGAGCAGGGCGTAGACCCAGGCGCCGTAAGCCTGCACGAAGACCGACAGGTGGCGGTCGACGTGCAGGATGAAGTCGATGAGGAAGGCGGCGTATTCCATGGCGACGCGGATTCTCGCGGCTCAGACGGCAGCCGCAGCGTCGCTCAGGTCTTCGGCCAGGAAGCCGCCGCTCTGGTGTGCCCACAATTTCGCGTACTGGACACCATGGGCCAGCAGTTCGGCGTGGCTGCCCTGCTCCACGATGCGGCCCTGTTCCAGCACGATGAGCCTGTCCATGCGCGCGATGGTGGAGAGGCGGTGCGCGATGGCGATCACCGTCTTGCCTTCCATCAAGCCGAGCAGCTGGGTCTGGATGGCGAGCTCGACTTCGCTGTCGAGCGCGCTGGTGGCCTCGTCGAGCACCAGGATGGGCGCGTCCTTCAGCACCACACGCGCGATCGCGATGCGCTGGCGCTGGCCGCCGCTGAGCTTGACGCCGCGCTCGCCCACGTGGGCCTCGTACCCGGTACGGCCCTTCCAGTCCTGCAACTGCAGGATGAACTCGTGCGCCTGCGCCTTCTTCGCCGCGGCGGTGATCTGCTCCATCGTCGCGCCCGGCCGGCCGTAGCCGATGTTGGCGGCGATGGATCGGTGCAGCAACGAGGTGTCCTGCGTGACCATGCCGATGGCGGCTCGCAGGCTTTCCTGCGTAAGCTCGCGCACGTCGTGGCCGTCGATGCGCAGGCTGCCACTTTCCAGGTCATGGAAGCGCAGCAGCAGGTTGACCAGCGTACTTTTTCCCGCGCCGCTGCGGCCGATCAGGCCCACACGTTCACCGGGACGGATGACGAGGTTGAGGTCGTCGAGCACCTTCTTCCCATCGTCGCGGCCGTAGGTGAAGGTCAGGTGCTCGAAGCGCACCTCGCCGCCCGCCGGGGCGGGCTGCACCTCCAGTTCGTGCGCCGTGGGTGAATCGCTCATGCCGTGCGGCACGGCGATGGTCTCCATGCCTTCCTGCACGACGCCGATGTTCTCGAAGATGCCGGTCACTTCCCAGCTCACCCAGCCGGCGACGTTGGCGATCGTCCAGGCCAGCGGCAGCGCCGTGGCCACGGTGCCGGCGTCGATGGTGCCCTGCCCCCACAGCGTGATGCCGATGGCCGCCGTGCCCACCAGCAGCATGGCGTTCAGCGCCGACAGCGTAGTCATGAAGGTGGTGATGAGCCGCATGTGCGCCTGGATGGCGCCGGTGTGCTCGTCGATGACCTCGCGCACGTAGTCGTCCTCGTCCTTCGAGCGCGCGAACAGCTTGACGGTGAGGATGTTGGTGTAGCTGTCGACCACGCGCCCCATCACCAGGCTGCGCAGTTCGCTGCTGGTCTTGGCCAGGTCGCGCATCTTGGGCACGAAGTGGCGCAGGAAGAAGACGTAGCCGCAGAACCACAGCACGGTGGGGATGGCCAGCCGCCAGTCGGCCAGGCTCATCAGGAACAACGCGCTCAGGCCGTAGGCCAGGATGTACCAGACGGCGCGGATGCTGCTCACCACGCAGTCGCGCAGCGCATTGCTGGTCTGCATCACACGGTTGGCGATGCGGCCGGCGAAGTCGTTCTGGAAGAAGGGCCAGCTCTGGCGCACCACGTGCCAGTGGCTCTGCCAGCGGATCAGGCTGGTGACCCCCGGCACCACGGCGTTGTTGCGCACCAGGCTGTCGGCCATCAGCGCCAGCGGCCTGCCGACCAGGATGAGCAGTCCCATGCCGACCAGCATCGGCATCGCGTCAGCCAGCGCCGCGGGGCGGTCGGTGGCCTGCATCAGCCGCACCAGCTTGCCGATGAAGACCGGAATCACGGTGTCGATCAAGGCCACGGCCAGGCCGCTGACGAACATCGCCGCGAACAGGCCGCGCGCCTGGCGCACGTAGTGCCAGTAGAAGGCCAGCAGCCCCGCGGGCGGCGCGGTGCCGGGCCGCGCGGTGGGGCGGATGCGGGTTTCGAAGAAGGTGAACATCAATGCGCAGGCCGCCCGCTGCCTGTGGCAGGCAAGGGACGGATGACTTCGCCGTGGGGAAGCGCCAGATTGTCGCGGCTTGCTGCACGGCTTGCTGTGCAGTGGCCGCCCGCGGTGCGCGCGCCGTCCAGGGCCTGTCCAGGCTTCGTCATGTAACCCATTGGTTGCATAACAACCGTACAGTACCTAATGTGAACTGAATAGTTCATGATCCAGCTCTCGCACTGCCAAACGGCTGCGGACACCCCTCAACAATTGGCCGGAGAGTCTCTGATGTCTGACTGGACCCGACGCCTGTTCGCTGTTGCGATGGCGTCCCTGCTTGCCGCCTGTGGCGGCGACGACGGCGACCCCCACCTGCCCGTTTCGAAGATCGTGCAAGCGGCCCAGGCCGATGCCCGCTTCAGCGTCCCGGTCGAAGCCGTGATGGCAGCCGCCCTGACAGGCGCACTTTCGGCACCCGGCCCGCTGCCCGTGTTCGCGCCCACCAACGACACCTTCGCCGCGTTGCTGACCGAGCTGAACGTCACCAAGGAAGCCCGGCTCGCCGACGTGCCGCTGCTGACGAAGGTGCTGACCTACCCCGCCGTCAACGGCCGCGTGCCGAAGGCCGACGGGCCGGTGGGTCCGGCCACCACCACGCTGCAGACGGGCACCTTCACCTTCGACAGCACGCTGTGGCCATCACCGACCCGCGCGTGCGCAAGGCCGGCATCGCCGCCACTGACGTGCTCACCCGCAATGGCGTGATCCACGTCATCGACAAGGTCATCCTGCCCGCACCGTGACGCGTGCAGTCCGACAGTTCCCTCAACCCACTGAAAGCAAACCCATGAAGCAGTACCTCATCGCCGCCGTCATCGGCGCCTCCGCCTTCGCCACGCAGGCCAAGGACATCGTCGACACCGCGGTGGCCGCCGGCAACTTCACCACCCTGGCCACCGCGCTGCAGGCCGCCGGCCTGGTCGACACACTCAAGGGCAAGGGCCCGTTCACGGTGTTCGCGCCCACCGACGCGGCCTTCGCCAAGATCCCCAAGGCCGACCTCGACGCGCTGCTGAAGGACAAGGCCAAGCTCACCGCCGTGCTGACCTACCACGTCGTGCCAGGCAAGGTGATGGCCAAGGACGTGAAGGCCGGCATGGTGAAGACCGTGCAGGGCGGCAGCCTGACGGTGGCGACGATGGGCGGCGTGACCGTCGACGGCGCCAAGGTGACGGCCACCGACATCGTGGCCGACAACGGCGTCATCCACGTCATCGACAGCGTCGTGCTGCCGAAGTAAGCGGCGGCCAGGCGCCGCGGTCGCGACGCTGCACCGACTTTCAGAAGGTGTAGCCCGCGCCCACCGTGTCGCCCTGCAGCGGCTGCAACAGCCGCAGCAGGGGTTTCAGCGGCCCGTAGCGCAGCGTCACCTTGCTGGCTGCGGCGAGCAGCGTGGCCAGCCGAGCGGCATGGGCCGCGGCGGCCGCCGTGCCGCTGTCGTGCCGGTCGCGGCAGGCCAGGCCCAGCAGCATCAGCTGGCGCTGCAGGCCCATCCATTCCAGCGCCCGCCAGCATTCGCCGAAGTCCGGATCCACCGGCAAACCGGCACGGCGGGCACCGTCCCACCAACGTATCGCCAGATCGAGCGCGGCGCCTTCGTCCTCAGCCACGCCGCCGTCGCGCAGCAGCGCGGCAATATCGCAGGTGATGGGCCCGGCCACGGCGCCCTGTGCCCCGGGCCGCGTGTGTGCATCGGCCAGCGACCCGCGCCCACGCACCGCGATGCGAGGCTGCGCCTGCGCGCTGCCCACGAGCTGCGCGCTGACGCGTGCCCACAGCGCCTGCTCGGAAGCGTTCCAGCTGCGCCCGAATTCGCGCTGCACGCACCAGACGGGGAAGAGTTCGAGCTCGGCCAGCAGGCGGTCGGCGCCGTAGGCCGGCAGGCCATCGACCGGTACGCGAATCTGGAACTGCAGCAGGGCCTGCACGGCAGCGTGCGGGGTGGGCTCGGTAGTCACGGCAGCGGCACGGGGTGGGCCGCCACGCGGGCGGCGACAGGGCCGCGTAGGCGGCGGGCGCAAGGGCAGCCGTCGGTGGGCCCTCATGGATAATGAATTCTACGAACCCGCCCTCGCCCTTGCGGCGCCGCAGAGCCCCCTTGATCCCGATGCGTTTCACCCCGCTGGCCGTGGCGGCAGGCCTGCTGGCCGGCGCCGGTGCCGCGCGTGCCCAGGCC
>JAURZK010000182.1 GCA_030653505.1 Rubrivivax sp. | reverse complement strand
GTCGGTGCAGCCTGAAGCACTGCCCGTGACCCCGTCGGCCGAGGCGCCGGCACGTTCGCGCGTGCCCGGCGCGCCCCGCCTGACAGCCGCGCGGTGCGAGTTGCTGCGCGAGATCCAGATCCTCGACGAGTACGGCGAGCGTCGAATGATCCACATCCCGGCCGAGCGTCCGCTCACCGTCTTCGTCGACAAGCGCGAGCTCGTCACGCTGATGACGCTGGGTCAGTGCCCCGAGTTGTTGGTGCTGGGCTACCTGTGCAACCAGCGGCTCATCGCCAGCGTGCAGGAAGTCGATTCGATCACCGTCGACTGGGATGTCGGCGCAGCCGCCGTGCGCACGCACGACGGCGTGAAGGACATCGCAGCGAAGACCGCCACGCGTGTCGTCACCACCGGCTGCGGCCAGGGCACGGTATTCGGCGACGCGATGACGCAGCTGCACACCGTGACGCTGCCCGACGCCGCCACGGCGCGCATCCGCCAGACCACGCTGCACCGCATGCTTGAGACCATGCGCCAGCAGGAGAGCATCCACCGCAAGGCCGGCTCGGTGCACGGCTGCGCGCTGTTCCAACTGCAGCCGCAAGGCAGTGAGATGCTCCACTTCGTCGAAGACGTGGGCCGTCACAACGCCATCGACACGATCGCCGGCTGGATGGGCCTGCACGGCGTGGTGGGTGGCGACAAGGCCTTCTATACAACGGGCCGATTGACGAGCGAGATGGTGATGAAGGGCGCGCAGATGGGTGTGCCCATCATCGTCTCGCGCAACGGCGTCACGGCCATGGGCCACGAACTGGCCTCGCGCCTGGGCATGACGCTCTTCGGCCGCGCCGCGAACCGCCACTTCCTCTGCTACACGGGCGCCGAGCGCTTCGACTCCGAGCCCGAACCGCAGCGCGCCGCGGTGCGCGTGGTCGCCGGCTCGTAGCCGCGGGCCGCGACGGTCACACCAGGCCGTCGAACAACCACACGTCGACGAGGCCACCCTCGGCCACGGAGCCCTGCGCGTGGCCCAGCACGACGAGCGCGTTGGCCTCGCTCATGCTGCGCAGCACGCCGGCGCCCTGCGAACCGGTGAGCCGAACCTGCCATCCGCCGTCAGCCGCGGGTTCGACGATGGCACGCTGGAACTCGGTCCGACCGGGCCGCTTGCGCAAGGCGGTGGTGCAACGGGCCTGCAGCACGGGCAGCGGCCGGGGCGCCGCCCCGGCCAGCTGCAGCAGCGCCTCGCGCGCAAAGGCGTAGAAGGTGACGAGCGCGGCCACGGGGTTGCCAGGCAGCGCGAACAGCCAGCACGGCAGCGCGCCAGCCTCGCGTGTCAGCGGGCCGAAGGCAAAGGGCCGGCCGGGCCGCATCGCCACCTTCCAGAAGGCCACCTCGCCCATGCGCGCCAGCACGTCCCGCGTGTGGTCGGCGTCGCCCATGCTTACGCCGCCGCTGGTCAGCACCACGTCGGCCTGTGCCACCGCTGCTTCGAGCGTGGTTTGCAGCGCCGCCGGGTCGTCGCGCACCAGACCGAGGTCGATCACCTCCATGCCCAGCCGCTGCAGGGCGCCCATGAGACTGTAGCGGTTGCTGTCGTAGACGCTGCCTGCGTCCAGCGGCTGACCCAGCATGCGCAACTCGTCGCCCGTGGAGAACAGCCCCACACGCAGCCGGCGCCGAACGGGCACTTCACCGATGCCCAGCGACGCCACGAGCCCCAAATCGGCCGGCTTCAGCACCCGCCCGGCCTGCAACGCTGGCCGACCCGCCGCCAGGTCTTCACCGCGCCGCCGGCGGTTGTCGCCGGCGCGGATCACGCCGAGCTCGACCCGCACCGTGTCGCCATCGACATGGCAGAGTTCCAGTGGCACCACGGTGTCCAGGCCGCGGGGCATCACGGCGCCGGTCATGATGCGCAGACACTGCTCTGCACCGACGTTGTCGGACCAGGGCGCGCCGGCGAACAGCGTGCCCACGGATTTCAGGGTGGTGGGCCCCGCCGCCTGCAGTTCGCTGCCGCGGAAGGCGTAGCCGTCCATCGCCGAGTTGTCGTGCGCCGGCACGTCGATGGGCGAGATGACGTTTTCGGCCAGTACGCGCCCCAGCGCCTTGGGCAGTGCCACGGTCTCGGTCCCGGCGATGGGCTGCAATGCGGCGGCGATGGCAGCGCGCGCCTCGTCCACGCTGAGGTTGCGGTCCCCGGTGGTCAGTGGCGACTCTGCAAGTTCGGTCATCGGTGTTTCCCGCACCCGTTGCGGGTGCACTGTGCCGGTCTGCGGCGGGCGCTCACGCGGCCCGACCGCAGCCGCGGCGCTGTGATTCTGCATCGGCGCCATCCTCGCAGCGGCGGCGCGCCCGGATAGGCAAGCCTGTGCATATCGTGGCACGGACGACGGCGCGTCAGAATCCGCGGCGCCCTGCGTGGCCGCGCTGAACCCAGCCACAACCTCGCTTCCATGAACACCTTGTCCGACAGCCTTGGGCTGGCCCTGCAGCTCATTGCGAATGCCGACGCCGTGCTGCTGCAGATCGTCGCGCTCTCGCTGCACGTCAGCGCCACCGCCTGCCTGCTGGGCGCCGTGATGGGGCTGGCGCTGGGTGCCACGCTGGCCGTCGTGCGCTTTCCGGGGCACGCCGCGCTGGTCTGGGGCGTCAACACCTTGCTGGGCCTGCCGTCGGTGGTGGTCGGCCTGCTCGTCTACCTGCTGCTGTCGCGTGCCGGGCCGCTGGGCAGTTGGGGCATCCTGTTCACGCCCACGGCGATGGTCATCGCGCAAAGCATCCTCGTCGTGCCGCTGATCGCCGCGCTGTCGCGCCAGCTGGTGCTGGACGCGCTGAACGAAGGTGGCGACCAGCTGCGTTCGCTCGGCGCGGGCCCGGTGCAGGCGGCGGTGCTGCTGCTGCTGCATACGCGCATGGCGGTGGTGACGGTGGTGCTCACGGCCTTTGGCCGCGCCATCTCGGAGGTGGGCGCAGTGATGATCGTCGGCGGCAACATCGACGGCGTCACCCGCGTGATGACCACGGCCATCGCGCTGGAGACGAGCAAAGGCGACCTGCCGCTGGCGCTGGCGCTGGGCACGGTGCTGCTGGGTGTCGTCGGGCTCGTCAACCTGGGTATCGGTGCCGTGCGCGGCCGCATCGCGCGCGTGGACCCGGCCTGGGCATGAGCGCCAACCCCAGCCCAGCCATGCCACTGGTCAGCCTGCATGCCGCGGCGGTGCGCTTCGGCGCCGTGCAGGCCCTGCACCCGCTGGACCTGTGCGTGCGCCACGGCGACCGCCTGGCGCTGGTGGGCGCCAACGGTTCGGGCAAGACGACGCTGCTGCGGCTGCTGCACGGCCTGCTGCCGGGCCAGGGCCGCCGCGAACTGCACGGCGCCGGGTCTGGGGCGCCGCCGGTCGTGGCCATGCTCTTCCAGCGCCCCTTTCTGCTGAGCGTGTCCGTGCGCATGAACATGATGTTGTCGCTGTGGCTGCGTCAGGTGCCTCGGGCCGAGCGCTCCGCGCGCTGCGCACAGGCGCTGCAGCGGGTGGGTCTTGCGGGCCTGGAGCGCCGCCTGGCCACGGCACTCTCGGGCGGTCAGCAGCAACGCCTGGCGCTGGCGCGCGCCTGGGCGCTGCGGCCCGATCTGCTGTTGCTGGACGAGCCGACGGCCAGCCTGGACCCGAGCGCCAAGCGCGAGGTCGAACGCCTCATCGCCGAGATCGCCGACGAGGGCACGACGGTGGTGATGAGCACCCACAACCTGGGCCAGGCCAAGCGCCTGGCGACGCGCGTGGCCTACCTGGAGGGCGGGCGCCTGGTGGTCGACCTGCCGGTCGACCACTTCTTCGCCGACGTGCTGCCGCCGGAGGCTGCGCAGTTCCTGAGGGGCGAGTTGCCCTGGCCGGCCAGCGCCCTCCCCGCACCGGACTAGCATCATGGTCATGGACAGCACACCCGCCATCGACCTGCGCTCCGACACCGTCACCCGCCCGACTGCGGTCATGCGCGCGGCCATCGCCGCGGCCCCCGTGGGCGACGACCAGTACGGTGAGGACCCCCTGACGACGCAGCTGCAGGAACGCTGTGCGGCCGTGCTGGGCAAGGAGGCCGCACTGTGGCTGCCCTCGAGCACGATGGCCAACCAGGTGGCGCTGCGTGTGCTGGCGCGGCCGGGCGACGAGGTCATCACCAGCCGCGAGGCCCATGCCGGCTGGCACGAGACCGGCGGCGCGGCGGCCAACGCCGGCGTGCAGCTGGTCGAGGTGGGGCAGGGCGGCCTCTACACCTGTGCCGACTTCGAGGCGGCGATCAAGCCGCGCGGCCTGCCGGTGTTTCCGCCCACGACGGTGGTGCAGATCGAGAACACGCACAACCGCGGCGGCGGCGTGGTGTTTCCGCAGGCAAATGCCGAGCACATCTGCGCCGCAGCGCGTGCGCGCGGCATCGCGAGCTTTCTCGACGGCGCCCGGCTGTGGAACGCTGCCGTGGCCAGCGGCCGCAGCGAGGCCGAGCTGGCCGCGCCCTTCGACCTCGTGGCAGTGGCGTTCTCCAAGGGGCTGGGTGCACCGGGCGGCTCGCTGCTGGCCGGCCGGCGTGAACTGATCATTGCGGCCAGCCGCCACCGCCGCATGCTCGGCGGCGCGATGCGCCAGACGGGCTTCTACGCCGCCGCCGCACTGCACGGGCTGGACCACCACCGTGCGCGCCTGGTCGAAGACCACCGGCACGCCCGCGTGCTGGCCGAGGCATTGGCGACGAGCCCGAAGGTCCGACTGGACCTGGCCACGGTGCAGACCAACATCGTCGTGTTCCACCTCGTCGACGGCGCGCCGGATGCCGCGAGCTTCGTGGCGCTGGCGCGCGATCGCGGCGTGCTGCTCAACGCCTTCGCCGCGCGCACCGTGCGTGCGGTGACGCACCTGGACGTGAACGCCGCGCAGGTGGCGCGCGCGGCAGAAGTCCTGGGCGGCCTGCTGGTGTGAAGCCCGCGCAGCCGGGTCAGCGCGTGGCCGGGTGCGCCAAGTCGCGCAGCATCGTGGGGCCGGCGCGGCGCTCCACTTCGGCCATCAGGCCGCGGAACAGCCCCAGCGGCGCCAGCGCTTCCAGCAAGACGAACATCGGCGCCACGAACAGGCCCACGAGGTCATCCACGAATGCCGGCTTGCGGCCTTCGTAGTAGTGGCCGACGAACTGGATCAGCCAGCCGACGGCGAAGAAAGCCAGCCCCCAGGCCGCGCTCTGACCGGTGGCGCCGGCGATCAGGTGCGCCAGCACGGCCAGCGCCAGCCACACCGCGGCCGTCAGGCCGCCCAGGGCCAGCGCGCCGCGGCTCAGCGTCCACGGCAGCACCAATGCCAGCGCCAGCGCTGCCGGCGTGAGCGTGACGCCGCCGAGCTCGAATTCCGGGCGCGCCAGCAGCACCAGCGCGCCGAACATGATCATCGGCACACCGACGAAGTGCGTGGCGATGTTGCGCCTGTCGCGGTGGTAGGCCGCGTACTGCGTCAGCAGCTGCAGTGCGCTGCGGAAGGGCGTGGCCATGAGCTTTTCTCCTGGGGTGGGCCGGCACGAAGCCATGCTAGCGCAGGCTCCTAGAATCATGCGCAACGGGAAGTGTGCAAAACGACGGGAGGCGCATGACGATCAAGAGCGACAGGTGGATACGGCGCATGGCCGAAGAGCACGGGATGATCGAGCCCTTCGAGCCCGGCCAGGTGCGAACGGCTGTCGACGCCAACGGCGAGATGAAGCGCATCGTCAGCTACGGCACCAGCAGCTATGGGTACGACATCCGCTGCGCGCCGGAGTTCAAGGTCTTCACCAACATCTACAGCACGGTGGTCGACCCGAAGAACTTCGACCCCAAGAGTTTCGTCGACATCAACGAAGACGTCTGCATCATCCCGCCCAACAGCTTTGCGCTGGCGCGCACGCTGGAGTACTTCCGCATCCCGCGCAACGTGCTGACGATATGCCTGGGCAAGAGCACCTACGCGCGCTGCGGCATCATCGTCAACGTCACGCCCTTCGAACCCGAGTGGGAAGGTTACGTGACGCTGGAGTTCAGCAACACGACGCCGCTGCCGGCCAAGATCTACGCCGGCGAAGGCTGCGCGCAGGTGCTGTTCTTCGAAAGTGACGAGGTTTGCGAGACGAGCTACAAGGACCGCGGCGGCAAGTACCAGGGCCAGCGCGGCGTCACCTTGCCGAAGACCTGAGGCTGCTGCGGCAGGCGCCGACAAGCGCCTGCACCGCACCCCCTTTTTTGCGCCTGCGGGTTCGCCGCACAGACGCGTGGGTCGCTGGCGGGGCCAGAATGTCCGCTGCCGACGACCCTCGTCGGACTGAGGACGGCACATGAAGTGGGAAGACCAGGAACGCAGCGACAACGTCGAGGACAGGCGTGGCCAGTCGTCCGGCGGCGGACGGCGCATCGGCGGGCGCGGTGTCGGCATCGGCACCATCGTCATCGCGCTCGTGGGGGGCTGGATCTTCGGCATCAACCCGATGACGATCCTGGGCTTGCTCAGCGGCGGCGGGCAGGGCATCGAGCAATCGGCTCCCGCCGGCCCGGCCCAGGCTCCGCCGCCCGACGACAAGGCTGCAGCCTTCGTCTCGGTAGTGCTGAAGGACACTGAAAAGGTCTGGGGCCAGCTCTTCCAGGCCGGTGGCAGCAGCTACGAGGCGCCGCGGCTGGTGCTCTTCCGCGGCGCCACGCCAACTGCCTGCGGCACCGGCGACAGCGCCATGGGCCCCTTCTACTGCCCGGGTGACCGGCAGGTCTACATCGATCTCGACTTCTTCGACACGCTCAGCCAGCGCCTGGGCGCGCCGGGTGACTTTGCGCAGGCCTACGTCATCGCCCACGAGGTGGCGCACCACGTGCAGAACCAGATGGGCGTCACCGGCAAGGTCGACGCGATGCGCGGGCGTGTCTCGCAGGCGCAGCAGAACGCGCTGTCGGTGAAGGTGGAACTGCAGGCCGACTGCCTGGCCGGCGTGTGGGCGCACCACTCGCAGAAGGGCAAGGACTGGCTGGACCAGAGCGACATCGAGGAAGGGCTGAACGCCGCGTCGAAGATCGGTGACGACACGCTGCAGAAGTCCTCGCGGGGCCGCGTGACGCCCGACAGCTTCACCCACGGCAGCAGCGCGCAGCGTGTGAGCTGGTTCAAGCGCGGGCTGGCCGGCGGCAGCGTGCCGCAGTGCAACACCTTCGAAGGCAGCTGAGGCGCCCACGGTGCAGCGCATGGAGCGCATCGCCGGGCTGCGCGCCGGCGGCAAGGGCAAGGTGGTGAGCGCCGCCGAGGCGCTGCAGCTGGTGTGCGACGGCGACACCGTGGCCAGCAGCGGCTTCGTCGGCATCGGCTTTGCCGAGAACCTGGCAGTGGCGCTCGAGAAACGCTTCCTGGCCCACGGCAGCCCGCGTGGGCTGACCCTCGTCTACGCCGCAGGACAGGGCGACGGGAAGGACCGTGGCCTCAACCACCTGGGCCACGAAGGCCTGGTGGCACGCGTGATCGGCGGCCACTGGGGCCTGGTACCGAAGCTGCAGAAACTCGCGGTGGACAACCGCATCGAGGCCTGGAATCTGCCGCAGGGCGTGATCTCGCAGCTGTTCCGCGACATCGCCGCCGGCAAGCCGGGGCACCTCAGCCGCGTCGGCCTGGGCACCTTCGTCGACCCGCGCCACGGCGGCGGCCGCATCAACGCGCGCACCACCGAAGAGCTGGTGCGGCTGATGCCGATCGACGGCGAGGACTACCTCTTCTACAAGGCCTTTCCGATCCACGTCGGCCTCATCCGCGCCACCACCGCCGACGCCGACGGCAACCTGACGATGGAGCGCGAGGCACTGACGCTGGAATCGCTGGCCATCGCGATGGCCGTGCACAACAGCGGCGGCGTCGTCATCGCGCAGGTCGAGCGCCTGGCCGAGGTGCATACGCTGAACCCGCGGCAGGTGAAGATTCCCGGCGTGCTGGTCGACTGCGTGGTGGTGGCCGAGAAGCCCGAGTACCACCAGCAGACCTTTGCCGAACCCTACAGCGCCGCCTTCGCCGGCGAGTTGCGTGTGCCCGTGGCCGGCGCGGCGCCGATGCCGCTGAACGACCGCAAGATCATCGCCCGCCGCGCGGCGCTGGAACTGCGCCCTAACAGCGTCGTCAACCTGGGCATAGGCATGCCCGAGGGCATCGCTTCAGTGGCCGCCGAGGAGAAAGTCATCGACCTCATAACGCTGACGGCCGAGCCGGGCGTGATCGGTGGCATTCCGGCCGGCGGGCTGAACTTCGGCGCCGCGGTGAACACCCAGGCCGTCATCGACCAGCCTTACCAGTTCGACTTCTACGACGGCGGCGGCCTGGACATCGCCTTCCTCGGCCTGGCCCAGGCCGACGCCGAAGGCAACGTCAACGTCAGCCGCTTCGGGCCGCGGCTGGTCGGCGCGGGAGGTTTCATCAACATCAGCCAGAACGCGCGGCGCGTCGTCTTCGTCGGCAACTTCATGGCCGCGGGGCAGCCGAAGTTCGTGGCGCAGGTCGAGCAGCGCACCTTCTCTGGCCGCGAGGCGCTGCGCCGCGGGCAGGACGTGCTCTACGTCACCGAGCGTGCGGTCTTCGCCCTGCACGCCGACGGCATCGCGCTGCTGGAGATCGCGCCGGGCCTGGACCTGCAGCGCGACGTGCTCGACCGCATGGGCTTCGCACCCGTGCTCGAGCGCGAACCGGCGCGCATGGACGCCGCGCTGTTCGCCGAGGCCACGCTGGGCCTGCGTGCGCGCCTGCTGCTGCTGCCGCTGGACAGCCGCTTCACCTACGACGCGGCCACGCGCACGCTCTTCATCAACTTCGAGCGCCTGCACATCCGCACGCCCGAAGACGTCGAGGCGGTGCGGCGCGAGGTCGAACGCCATGTCGTGCCGCTGGGCCACAAGGTCTGGGGCGTGGTGAACTACGACCACTTCACGCTCGACCCCGCGGTGGAAGACGACTGGGCAGCCATGGTGCGGGAGCTCGTCGACCGCCATTACCTCGACGTCGCGCGCTACACCACCAGCGGCTTCCTGCGTGCGAAGCTGGGCCCGGCCCTGCGAGCGCGAGGCGTGGCGCCGCACATCTACGAGACGGCCGACGAGGCCCGTCGTTCACTGAAGAAAGCACCCTGATGACCTTCCCGACCACGACCGTCCCGCGGCCGCTGTCGCCGCTCCTGCGGCCGCTGATCCTGGCTGCGGCATTGGCCTTGCCGGCGCTGGCGCCCGCGCAGGCGCTCTCGCCGCAGGCGCTGCAGGCCAAGGTGACCGAACAGGTGAACCCGCTGCTCGACAGCCTGAAGGAACTGGTCGGCATCGAGTCGGGCAGCCGCGACCTTGAAGGCCTGGGCAAGGTCAGCGCAGTCATCGCCGGCCGCCTGCAGGCCTCGGGCATGACGGTGCAGACCCTGCCCGCGCAGGCGCCCGATTTCCATCCGCAGCTCAAGGGTGCCAAGCTGGGCTCGATGGTCTACGCCACGCGCACCGGCACGGGCCAGAAGAAGGTGCTGCTGATCGCCCACATGGACACCGTCTACCCGCGCGGCATGGGTGTCAAGCAGCCCTTCCGCGTCGAAGGCGACAAGGCCTACGGCCTGGGCATCGCTGACGACAAGGCGGGCGTGGCGCTGATCCTGCACACCGTCAAGCTGCTGAGCGACCTCGGCCACACCGATTACGCACAGCTGGGCGTGCTGATCAACGCCGACGAGGAAGTCGGCTCGCCCGGCTCGGGCGCCACCATCACGCGGCTCGGCAGCGAGTACGACGCGGTGCTGTCGTTCGAGGGCGGCGGTTTCGAGCAGGACATGGTGCGCTTGGCCACCAGCAGCATCGCCATCGTCGAGATGAAGGTCACCGGCAAGGCCTCGCACGCCGGTTCGAGCCCGGAACGCGGCCGCAATGCGCTCTACGAGATGGCGCACCAGGTCCTGAAGAGCCGCAACTTCGGCGACCCCGACAAGGGTCTGAAGATCAACTGGACGGTGGCCAGCTCGGGCGAGACGCGCAACGTCATCCCGGCCTCGGCGACGGCCATCGCCGACGTGCGTTCGCTCACCAACGAAGACCTCGACCTGATGGAAGCCGCGCTGCGCGAGTCGATCAAGAGCAAGCTGATCCCCGACACCACCATCGAGCTGTCCTTCTACCGCAGCCGCCCGGCCTTCGTGGCCAATGCCGCGTCGCGGGTGCTGGCGCTGCACGCGCAGTCGGTGTTCAAGGAGATCGGCCTGCCGCTGCAGGTGCGCGACCGCGCCACCGGCGGTGGCACCGACGCTGCCTTCGCCGGCATGCGCCCCAAGGGCGGCGTGCTCGAGAGCTTCGGCCTGCGCGGTTACGGCGCACACTCGAACGACAACGAGTACATCTTCGTCAGCTCCATCGCGCCCAAGCTCTTCCTGGCCACGCGCATGGTGATGGACGTGGGCAGCGGCAAGCTGGCCTGGTGAGGCAAGGGCGGCGCAGCGCTCAGGTCGAGGCTTGCGTCGGCACCGGAAGGCGCCTCGCTGGCGCACGCATCAGCACGAACTCTTCCGCCGCCGTGGGGTGCACGGCCAGCGTGCGATCGAAGTCGGCCTTGGTGGCGCCGGCGGTCAGTGCCACGGCCAGGCTCTGCACGATCTCCGGGGCGTCGGTGCCGATCATGTGTACACCCAGCACGCGCCCGCTCAGCCCGTCGACCACCAGTTTCATGAAGCTGCGCGCCGCGCTGCCCGCGAACGCCGTCTTCATGGGGCGGAAGTCAGCGGTGTAGATGTCGGCCGGGCCGCGCGCGGCGGCCGCGGCCTCGGTGAGGCCGACGGTGGCGAGGGGCGGCTCGGTGAACACCGCGCTGGGCACGTTGCGATGGTCCACGCGCGTGGGCTGGCCGCCGAACTCGGTGTCGGCAAAGGCGCGTCCTTCAGCGATGGCCACCGGCGTGAGGTTGACGCGGTTCGTCACGTCGCCTACGGCCCACACGCCAGCGGCGCTGCTGCGGCTGTCGGCGTCGACCGTGATCGCGCCGCGGGTGTCGAGCTGCACGCCGGCATCGGCCAGGCCCAGGCCGGCGGTGTTCGGCCGCCGGCCGGTGGCATTGAGCGCGGCGGCGGCCTGCAGCACCGAGCCGTCGATGCGCTGCAGTGTGAAACCCGCGGCCGAGCGTTCCAGCGCCTTCAGCCCCACGCCGCCGGCCAGCGTGATGCCGCGCGCGGCCAGTGCGTCGGCCAGGCGTGTGCGCAGGTCGGTGTCGAAGCCGCGCAGCGGGTGGGTGTCGCGGTAGGCCAGCGTCACCTTCACGCCCAGGCCGGCCAGGATGCTGGCGAATTCCACCGCGATGTAGCCGCCGCCCAGCACCAGCAGGGTGGGCGGCAGCACCTGCAGGTCGAGCAGCTCGTTGGACGTCATGGCCAGCGCCAGGCCGGGCAGGGCGTCTTGCGCCGGTGCGCCGCCGGTGGCCACGAGCACACGCGGCGCTTGCAGCACACGCTCGCCCAGCGCCACCCGGCCGGCTGCCGAGCAGCCGCGCCTGGCCCTGCGCCAGTTCGACACCGGCGTCGGCCAGCATCTGGCGATAGAGCACCTCCAATCGCGCCGTCTCCGTCGCCTTCGCTGCCGCCCATCGGTCCATCTCGAAGTGCCCACCCGCGTCGGGCCAGCCGAAGGCACGCGCCTCGGCGAAGCCCTGGGCGTAAGCGGCGGCGTAGACCATCAGCTTCTTGGGCACGCAGCCGCGGATGACGCAGGTGCCACCGACGCGGTCGGCCTCGGCGATGAGCACACGCGCGCCGTGCGCGGCGGCGCGGCGGGCGGCGGCCACACCGCCGGAACCTGCGCCGATGACGATGAGGTCGTGGTCGTCTGCCATGGCAGTCTCCTGTTGTCGTGCCGGCACCGGCGCGGGGCTGTCGGCTCAACCGCGGCGCCAGCCGTGGAAGCGTTCCACCCAGGCCAGCAGGCGCTGCGGCGCATGGGCGCGTTTCCAGTTGCCGGCGGCGTACTTGTTGGCCTCGGCCAGCGTCGGGTAGGTGTGGATGGTGCCGAGGATCTTGTTCAGCCCCAGACCGTGTTTCATCGCGAGCACGTATTCGGCCAGCAGGTCGCCGGCGTGTTCGCCGACGATGGTCGCACCCAGGATGCGGTCCTTGCCGGGCACCGTCAGTACCTTCACGAAGCCGTGCGCTTCGCTGTCGGCGATGGCGCGGTCGAGTTCGTCCAGGCCGAAGTGCGTCACCTCGTAGGGCACGTCCTGCTCGCTCGCCTCCAGCTCGTTCAGGCCCACACGCGCCACCTCGGGTTCGGTGAAGGTGGCCCAGGGGATGACGCGGTAGTCGGCCTTGAATTTCCTGAAGGGGTCGAAGAGCGCGTTGACCGCCGCGTACCAGGCCTGGTGCGCCGCGGTGTGCGTGAACTGGTAGGGCCCGGCCACGTCGCCGGCGGCGTAGATGTTGGGGAAGTTGGTCTGCAGGTAGCCGTTGACTTCGACGGTGCGGCCGGTGGTGACTCCCAGTTCTTCCAGCCCGTAACCCTCCAGGTTGGCGACGCGGCCCACGGCCACCAGCACGGCGTCGAAGTTGATCCGCACCTCGCGGCCTGCGTGTTCGGCGACGAGCCACTTCCGGCCGTCCACCTGCTCGAAGCGGGTGGCCTTGTGCCCCAGGCGCAGGTCCACGCCTTCGGCGACGAAGCGTTCGGCCACCAGCGCCGAGACCTCGGGGTCTTCGCGCATCAGCAGGCGCGGTGCCATCTCAACCTGCGTCACCTTGCAGCCCAGTCGTGCGAAGGCCTGCGTCAGTTCGCTGCCGATGGGCCCGCCGCCCAGCACCAGCAGGCGTTCCGGGCGTCGGCGCAGGGCCCAGACGTTGTCCGAGGTCAGCGGGTCCATCTGCTCGATGCCCGGGATGGGTGGCACGAAGGGCCGCGCGCCGGCGGCGATGACGATGGCGCGGGTGCTCAGGCGCTGCACGCGGCCGTCGACGTGGGCGATTTCCACTTCCCAGGGGCTGACGATGCGCGCCGAGCCCTGTGCCACGTCGACACCCAGCCCCGTGTAGCGTTCCACCGAGTCGTGCGGCTCGATGGCCGTGATGACCCGCTGCACACGCTCCATCACCTGGGCGAAATCGAAATCGGCGCTGGCGCTGCGCATGCCGAGTTCGGGCGCGCGCTGCACGTGCGACAGGAACTTGGCCGAACGGATGAGCGCCTTCGAAGGCACGCAGCCGGTGTTCAGGCAGTCGCCGCCCAGCTTGTGTTTCTCCACCAGCGTGACCTTGGCCTTGATGGCCGCGGCGATGTACGCCGTCACCAGCCCGGCCGAGCCGCCGCCGATGACGACGAGGTTGCGGTCGAAGCGCGCCGGCTTCTTCCACTTCGCGTAGATCCTGTTGGCCTTCACGACATCGACGATCTTCATCGCGACGAGCGGGAACACCCCCAGCAGCACGAGCGAGGCCAGCAACCCCGGCGAGACGATGCCCGAGAGTGACTCGACGCGCGCCAGCTGCGTGCCGGCGTTCACGTAGACCAGCGTGCCGGCGAGCATGCCGAGCTGGCTGACCCAGTAGAAGGTCAGCGGCCGGATCGGGGTCAGGCCCATCGCCAGGTTGATGACGAAGAAGGGCACGATCGGCACCAGGCGCAGCGTGAAGAGGTAGAAACCACCCTCCTTGGCGATGCCGGCGTTCAGCGCGGCAAGGCGCGCGCCGAAACGTGACTGCACCCAGTCGCGCAGCAGCCAGCGCGAGGCCAGGAAGGCCAGCGTGGCGCCGATGCTCGACGCAAACGAAACGATCAGCAGCCCCCAGCCCAGGCCGAAGAGGGCACCCGCCACCAGCGTCATGGCAGCGGCGCCGGGCAGCGACAAGGCCGTCACGACGACGTAGGCGGCGAAGAAGAGCAGTGCCGCGGTCAGTGGCTGCGCCGCGCGCCAGGCTTCGAGTTCGGCCTGGCGCGCCTTGATGGTGGCCAGGTTCAGGTACTGGCCGAGGTCCAGCACGAAGAAGGCGGCCAGCAGCGCCAGCAGCAGCAATGCGGTACCGACACGTTTGTTCATGACCATCCCGGTGGCATTCTGGGCCCGGCCTCGCGGCAAAGCGCGCAGGCGGCCCGCGCGCAAGTGGCCGAGCCGACGCCTACAGCCCGCAGCCCGGTGCCGCCGCCGTGGTCTCGGCCAGGGCACCGCCGCAGCTCGAGCCCTGGCCTGCGGTGCAACCGAAGCAATGGTCGGCGACGCGGACGGGGTGGCCACTCAGCCGGGCAGCGGTGGTGTCGCGAAGGTGCAGCCGCGCCTGGCCGGCGGCGTTGAGGGGCAGGCCCAGTTGCTGGTTGAAGTCGCAGTCGTAGAGGTAGCCCTGCCAGTCGACGCTGATCAGGCTGCGGCACATCACCTGCGCCAGGTTGTCGTCGTGGTGGGCGCTGCGCAGCAGCTTCATGTAGGCATTGAACTCGCCCTTGCTCACCAGCGTCGAGCCGAAGCGCTGGATGGGCATGTTGGCCAGCGTGAAGAGCTGGTTGAAGACGACGCCGAAGTGCTGCGCCAGGTGGCGTTTGTAGTCTGCCTGCAGCGCGGCCTGCGGCGGCGGCAGGCTGGCACCCTGCGGGTTGTAGACCAGGTTCAGCAGCAGCGTGCGGCCGGGTTGTCCGTAGCCCAGTGCGTTCAGTCGCTGCAGGCCGCGGATGCTGGCGTCGAAGGTGCCCTTGCCGCGCTGGCGGTCGACGTTGTCTTCCAGATAACACGGCATCGAGGCCACGATCTCCACACCCTGCGCGGCCAGAAACTCCGCCAGCCCGTCCTGCCCCGGCTCTTCCAGGATGGTGAGGTTGCAGCGGTCGATGACACGCACGCCGCGGGTGCGTGCGGCGACCACCAGCTCGCGGAAGTGGCGGTTCAGCTCGGGCGCGCCGCCAGTGAGGTCGAGCGTGCGCACCTCGGGGCTGTTGTCGAGAAAGGCGACGACGGCGGCGATGGTGTCGGCCGTCATCTCCTCGGTGCGGTTGGGCCCGGCGTTGACGTGGCAATGAAGGCAACTCTGGTTGCAGCGGTAGCCGAGGTTCACCTGGAGGGTGTCGACGACACCGCGGCGCAGGGCAGGGAAGTCGGAACGGACGAGCAGGGGCAGGGTGGCGTGCATGGGTACAGCTGCAGTGGATCTGCGGAGTTTGACTGACCGCCGCCCGTTTTCTTACACCCTGGCCGCCACCGGGTATATGGAACCTCGAGCGCGGGTCAGGCGTCGCTCAACTGTCGATGAGCGCCGGGTCCCACGCGAACACGGTCTGACGTTGTTCACCCAGGCCGCTGATGCCCAGCGCCATCGTGTCGCCGGGCTTGAGGAATACCGGCTGCGGCTTGATGCCCATGCCCACGCCCGGCGGCGTGCCGGTGGTGATGAGGTCCCCCGGCTGCAGCGTCATGAAGCGGCTGAGATAACTGACGATCTGCGCCACGGCGAAGACCATGGTGCGCGTGTTGCCGGTCTGCATGCGGCGGCCGTTGAGGTCGAGCCAGAGGTCCAGCGACTGCGGGTCGCCCACCTCGTCGGCCGTCACCAGCCAGGGGCCGATGGGCCCGAAGGTGTCGCAGCCCTTGCCCTTGTCCCACTGGCTGCCACGTTCGAGCTGGTATTCGCGTTCCGAGACGTCGTTGACGACGCAATAGCCGGCGACGAACTGCAGCGCGTCGGCTTCGCTGACATAGCGTGCCCGGTTCCCGATGACGACGCCCAGTTCCACCTCCCAGTCGCCCTTCACCGAGCCCTGGGGCAACACCACCGCGTGGTTCGCACCCACGGCGCTGTCCAGCGTCTTCATGAAGACGATGGGCTCTTTCGGGATGGGCATGCCGGCCTCTGCGGCGTGGTCGGCGTAGTTCAGGCCGATGGCGACGAACTTCGTCATGCCCGTCCAGGGCACGGCCAGGCGGCCCTGGGGCACGACGGGCAGGGCGTCGACGTCGATGGCACGCAGCGCGGCCAGGCCGGCGGGCGAAAGCGTGGCGGGCGTGATTTCGGGCAGCAGCACGCCGAGGTCGCGCACGCGGCCCTGGTCGTCTAGCAGGGCGGGTCGCTCATGGCCCTTGGGGCCGTGTCGCAGCAGTCTCATCTGGGGTCTCGGTGGCAGGGGTTCAGCCGCGGCCCACAAAGGGCATCTTGGTGGCCATCACGGTCATGAAGAGCACGTTGGCCGTCAGCGGCAGGCGCACGATGGCCATGAAGGTGTCGGCCACGGCCTGCAGGTCCATGCGCGGCTCGGGCCGCAGGCTGCCGTCGGCTTGCGGCACGCCATGCGCCATGCGCGCGGTCAGGTCGCTGGCAGCGTTGCCGATGTCGATCTGCCCTACCGCGATGTCGTAGGGCCGTCCGTCCAGCGCGGCAGTCTTCGTGAGGCCAGTGACGGCATGTTTGGTCGCGGTGTACGCGATCGAGCCGGGCCGCGGCGCATGCGCCGAGATGCTGCCGTTGTTGACGATGCGGCCGCCCATCGGCGCTTGCGCCTTCATCAGCCGGAATGCGTTGGACAGGCAATAGAAGGCGCCGTTGAGGTTGACGTCGACGACCTGCCGCCACTCGGCCGCGCCGACGAGGTCGGGCGTCTTCGAGGCCAGCCCGCCGCCGGCGTTGTTGAACAGCAGGTCGAGCCGGCCGCAACGCTGCGCCACGGTGTCGAAAAGCGCCTGCACGGCGTCGGCGTCGGCCACGTCGCAGGGCAGCGCGATGGCGTGTTTGCCGTCTTCGCCGGCGGCGGCGATCGCCTCGTGCAGCGCGGCCTCGCGCCGGCCCACGAAGACGACTTGCCAGCCTTCGCGCAGCAGCGAGGTGGCGCAGGCCTGGCCGATGCCGCTGCCGGCACCGGTGACAACGGCGGTTTGCATGGTGGGGTGCTCTTTTCGAGAGTGTGGGTGCGCAGCCCGGCCAGGACGGCAGCGCGGCGCGACGATACTAGGCGGTGGCCCCAGGCTGTCGCAGCCGTAGAACCCCGTATGAACGACACCCACCCGCCGTTGTCGACCGCGTCCCTGCACGTGGGCGTGCTCGGTGACGATGCGCCGGCCCGGCGCGCGCTGGCGCAGGCACTGGCCGACGCCCTGGGCCTGCCCTGTGTCGAGGGCACACCGCCGCTCGCCGGCGGCGTGAGCCTGCAGCCGCTGGCGTTGCGCGGCCAGCGCGACGTGCTGCGCAGCGAGCGGCCCGGGTTGCTGCTGGTGCGCTTGCCCGGCCCGGTCACGCCACCTTTCGACGAGCCTGGCGCCGACGAGACCGTCTACACAGCCACGGCAGGCGCCGACGTGGCGCGCCAGGTCGGCGCCCTGCTGCCGCGGCTGCATCGCGCAGCGTCGAACACCCTGCCCAAGGAATGAACCCCATGGACTTCACCAAGGTCGTGCTCTACACCGCCGAAGACGGCCGTGCTTGTTTCCGCGACGAAGCCGTGCCCCTGACCGAAGGCCAACCCCAGGCGCGCCTGTCGCCTTTGATGCGCAGCGGTGGCTTGCAGCTGCGCATGAGCCCGGTGGGCTTCCGCAGCGACTTCCATTGCACCGAGAACCCGCAATGGCTCTTCGTGCTGGGCGGGCAGATGTTGATCGGTCTGCAGGACGGCAGCACACGCCTGTTCAAGCCCGGCGACCACTTCTACTCGGCCGACACGCTGCCGCCCGGCGCCACCTTCGACCCGCATCTGCACGGCCACAACAGCCGCCAGGTGGGCGACGAGCCGCTGGTGACGGCTTTCGTTCGCGCCTGAGCAGCGTTCAGCCCTCACGCGTGAAATCGCGATCGGGCCTTCGTCAGGCGCGCAAACCCTTCCGGGTTCGCACGTCCAGACTCAGTACAAGGTCGCGGCCTGCCGCGCGGGCAGTGCGGCGTCGTAGGCCACGCCGTCGATGCCGGCCCGGCTGAGACACTGCAGGACGGCGCCGGGTGTCGGCAGCGTGCCGGCAGCCACGTGCGAGACCGGGTCCCACAAACCCGAACGCTGGATGGCCCGCGCGCATTGGAAGAAGACGCTGCGCACCTCGATCACGAGCACCGACGCCGGTGCCTTGCCGTCCACCGCGAAGTGTTCACACAGCGCGGGCAGGGCGCTGATGCGTGCGCTGCCGTTGACCCGCAGCGCCTCGCCGGCGCCGGGAATCAGGAAGAGCAGCGCCACGCGCGGGTCGCGCACGATGTTGCGCAGGCTGTCGATGCGCTGGTTGCCGCGGCGGTCGGGCAGCAGCAGGGTGTGCACATCCGCGACCTTCACGAAGCCGGGGGCGTCGCCGCGAGGCGAGGTGTCCAGACCCTCGGGCCCCAGCGTGGCGAGCACGGCGAAAGGTGCGGCCTCGATGTAGGGGCGGTACAGCGGGTGCACGTGGTCGGCCACCTTCTGCAGCGAGGTGGCGCCCGGGCCCGTGCTGTAGACGCGGCGCAACTCGGTTTCGTCGGCCAAGTCGGCCGAGCAGTCGCGGGCCAGGTGCAGCAGATCGACGTCGCCCACGCGAATGCTCAGCCGATGCGGCCCAGCAGCAGGTACTCCATGAGTGCCTTCTGCGCGTGCATGCGGTTCTCGGCCTCGTCCCACACCACGCTCTGCGGCCCGTCGATGACCTCGGCGGTGACCTCTTCGCCGCGGTGCGCAGGCAGGCAGTGCATGAAGAGGGCGTCGGGCCGGGCCACGGCCATCATCTCGTCGTCGACGCACCAGTCGACGAAGGCCTTGCGGCGCTCCTCGTTCTCGGCCTCGTAGCCCATGCTCGTCCACACATCGGTGGTGACGAGGTGGGCGCCTTCGCAGGCCTGCATCGGGTGGTTGAAGAGCTTGTAGCAGCCGGTGTCGCGCACGCCGGCCACGGCGGGGTCGATCTCGTAGCCGCTGGGCGTGCTGACATGCACCGTGAAGCCCAGGATCTCGGCCGCCTGCAGCCAGGTGTTGGCCATGTTGTTGCCGTCGCCGACCCAGGCCACGACCTTGCCCTGGATGTCGCCGCGGTGCTCGATGAAGGTGAAGATGTCTGCCAGGATCTGGCACGGGTGGTATTCGTTGGTCAGCCCGTTGATCACCGGCACACGCGAGTGCGCCGCGAAACGCTCGAGCATGCTCTGCTCATAGGTGCGGATCATCACAATGTCGACCATGCGGCTGATGACACGGGCGCTGTCCTCGGCCGGTTCGGCACGGCCGAGCTGGCTGTCGCCGGTGGTCAGGTGCACCACGCTGCCACCCATCTGGTACATGCCGGCTTCGAAGCTGACGCGGGTGCGTGTGCTGGCCTTCTCGAAGATCATCGCCAGCGTGCGGTCGACCAACGGCTGGTAGCGCTCGTAGTTCTTGAAGCGTGTCTTGATGATGTGGGCGCGCTCGAAGAGGTAGGCGTATTCCTCGGCCCGCAGGTCCTTGAACTGCAGGTAGTGCCGCATCAGCGAAGGGCCGGGTTTCATGCCGGCTCGGCCAGGAAAGCCTTGATCAGCGGGCACAGGATGGCGACGATCTGCGCCGCTTCGTCGGCGCTGATGATCAGCGGCGGCACGATGCGGATGACGCGGTCGGCAGTGACGCTGATCAGCAGCCCGGCCTCGGCGGCGCGGCCGAGCAGCACGCCGCAGGGGCGGTCGAGCTCGACGCCGATCATCAGCCCGGCGCCGCGGATCTCGGTCACACCGTGCACCCCCGCGAGTTCACGCGCCAGGCCATCGTGCAGCGCGGCGCCAACCGTGGCGGCGTTGGCCAGCAGGCCGTCTTCCTCGCAGATGCGCAGCGTTTCCACCCCAGCGCGCATGGCCAGCGGGTTGCCGCCGAAGGTGGTGCCGTGGTTGCCCGGCCCCAGAACGTTCACCGCGCGCGGACCGGTCACGACCGCCCCGACAGGCACGCCCGAACCGAGGCCCTTGGCCAGTGGCATCACGTCGGGCTGGATGCCGGCCCATTGGTGCGCGAACCACTTGCCGGTGCGGCCGATGCCGCACTGCACTTCGTCGAGCATCAGCAGCCAGTCCTGGCGGTCGCACAGTTTGCGCAGGCCCTGCAGGTATTCCCAGCGCGACGGGTTCACGCCGCCTTCGCCCTGGATGGTCTCGAGGAACACCGCCACCACGTTGGGATGCCTGCGTGCCACGTCCTCCACGGCGGCCAGATCGTTCATCGGCACCCGCACGAAGCCCTCCACCAGCGGGCCGAAACCGGCCTGCACCTTGGCGTTGCCGGTGGCCGACAGCGTGGCGATCGAACGGCCGTGGAAGGCCTTTTCGTAGACGATGATCTCGGGCCTTTCGATGCCCTTGTCATGCCCGAACTTGCGCGCGATCTTCAGCGCCGCCTCGTTGGCCTCCAGCCCGCTGTTGCAGAAGAAGGCGCCGTCCAGGCCCGAAATCTCGCACAGCTTGGCCGCCAGTTGCTCCTGCAGCGGCACCTGGTAGTAGTTGCTGCAGTGGATGAGCGTGGCCACCTGCGCCTGCAGTGCCGGCACCAGCTTGGGGTGGGCGTGGCCCAGCGTGTTCACGGCAATGCCGGCCAAGCCGTCCAGGTAGCGTCGACCTTGTGTGTCCCAGACCCAGCAGCCCTGACCGTGCGACAGCGCGAAGGGCAGGCGGCCATAGGTGTTCAGCACGTGCGGCATGGGCCGCGCGGGGGCGGCGGTGACGGCGGGCTCGGGTGCGTTCATCGTGGTTCCTTGTAGGCCCAGAAGAGAAAGCCGGGGCGACGTTCCCGTCACGCTCCGGCGGCGCCCGATTCTAAAGGCGGGCTCCGGCGCGCCGAAGAAGCTGCACCCAGGTCAATGTCGGCACACACCATGCATGCTGCGTTGCAGCAAACCCGAGGCACAATCGCGCTCGAGATCCCTTTGCCGCGGCGGCCGCCACCGACACCGGTGGGCCTGCGTGCCGTGCCCCCGCCGATGAATTCGCCCCGACACCGCCAGTACACCATCCAGGGCCTGACCCTGGAAGGCCGCACCTTCCGGCCCAGCGACTGGGCCGAGCGGCTGGCAGGCGCGATGTCGTGTTTCAGGCCGGGCGGCGGCGGCAAGGCCGGCATCGGCGCCTACATCGGCTATTCGCCGTATTGCGTGCCGCAGGTGCTGGACGGCGTGAAGTGCGTGCTGGTCAGCGAGGCGCTGCAGGGCATCGAGCCCATGGCCTGGGACTTCGTCATGAACTTCGCGCGCGACAACCACCTTCGCGTGGCCGAAGTGCTGCCGGATGCCAAGGCAGGCTGAAACGCGGCGCGCAGAAACGACGAAGGCCCGCAGTGCGGGCCTTCGGTCACGTCAGGACAGGCTCAGGCGGCGAGCGCCAGCGCCTTGACCTTGGCGGACAGGCGGCTCTTCAGGCGAGCAGCCTTGTTCTTGTGGAAGATGCCCTTGTCGGCGACAGAGTCGATCACGCTCTGGGCGGTCTTGAAGCTGTCGGTGGCCTTGGCCTTGTCACCGCCGACGACGGCCTTCTGCACGTTCTTGACGACGGTGCGGAAGCGCGAGCGCAACGAGGTGTTGGCGGCGTTGAGCACCACGTCCTGGCGGGCGCGCTTGCGGCCCGAGGCGAGGCGGACGGTTTTCTTCTTGGCTTTGGACGAGGTGGCCATGCTTCTTTGGTCAGAACGGGTCGGAGGGATGCAAAGAACGTCGAGTATAGCACGCGTAGTGGAACTGCTCAGGGGTGCGCTGGGTGGCTGCCTATAATTCCGCAACCAGCCCGCCTGCCACCGGTGCCGGCTGTAGGTCCCCGGGCTGGCGCCGTGCGCCGCCAGCATCCCGTGCGCCCCGTCTTCCGGCGTCACCGCCCTGCACCGTCCCCACCCGCACGCTCTCGTGAACCTGCTCAAGGCCGCCTCCACCGTCTCCCTGCTCACGCTGCTGTCGCGCGTCACGGGCCTGGTGCGCGAGCAGCTCATCGCCGCCACCTTCGGCGCCAGCGGCGTCACCGACGCCTACAACGTCGCCTTCCGCATCCCCAACCTGTTCCGGCGCCTGTTTGCCGAAGGTGCCTTCTCGCAGGCCTTCGTGCCGCTGCTGGCGGCCACGCGCGAACGTGAAGGCGACGACGGCACGCGGCTGCTCATCGACGCCGTGGCCACGGTGCTGGCGTGGGCGCTGATCGTCACCTGCATCGTCGGCGTGGCCGGCGCGCCGGTGCTGGTGTGGATGATGGGCTCGGGACTCGAGCGCTTCGACACCGCCGTGGTGCTGACGCGCTGGATGTTTCCCTACATCGGCTTCATGTCGATGGTGGCGCTTTCCGCCGGCATCCTGAACACCTGGAAGCGTTTTGCCGTGCCTGCGGTGACGCCGGTGCTGCTGAACCTGAGCGTCATCGCCGCCGCGTGGTGGGGTGCGCCGCTGATGGCGCGCTGGGGCCATGAACCGGTCCTGGCGCTGGCGCTGGGCGTGATGCTGGGCGGCCTGCTGCAGGCGGCGGTGCAACTGCCGGCGCTGGCGGCCATCGGCTGCGCGCCGCGCATCGGTCTGCTGCCCGGGCGCATCGCCGCGGCCTGGCGCCACCCTGGTGTGCGGCGGGTGTTGCAGCAGATGGCGCCTGCGCTGCTGGGGGTTTCGGTGGCGCAGATCTCGTTGCTCATCAACACGCAGATCGCCACCCACGTGGCGGTGGGCGCGGTGTCGTGGCTGACCTACGCGGACCGGCTGATGGAGTTCCCCACCGCGCTGCTGGGCGTCGCGCTCGGCGTCGTGCTCCTGCCGCAACTGTCGGCGGCGCGCGCGCGGCAGGACGACGCGGCCTATTCGGGCATGCTCGACTGGGGCCTGCGCCTGGTGCTGTTGCTGGCGCTGCCTTGCGCGCTGGCGCTGCTGATCTTCCCGGTGGGCCTGATCTCGGTGCTGTTCCACTACGGCGCCTTCACGCCGCGTGACGTGGCGATGTCGGTGCTGGCGCTGCGCGGCTACGGCGTCGGTCTGCTGGGGCTGGTGGCGATCAAGGTGCTGGCGCCGGCCTTCTTCGCGCGCCAGGACCTGCGCACGCCGGTGAAGATCGCCATCGGCGTGCTGGTGGCGACGCAGGCGATGAACGTGGTGCTGGTGCCGCTGCTGGGCCACGCCGGGCTGGCGCTGTCGATCGGGCTGGGTGCACTGGTCAACGCCGGGCTGCTGCTTGCCGGGCTGCTGCGCGGCGGCATCTACCGGCCGCAACCGGGCTGGGCGGCGTTCGCCGTGCGTGTGCTGCTGGCCAACCTGGTGCTCGGCGCCGGGCTGGCCTGGGCCGCACAGGGCATCGACTGGATCGCTATGCAGGCGCAGTGGGGCCAGCGCGCGCTGGCGGTCGCCGCGGTGCTGGGCGGCGTGGCACTGCTCTACTTCGCCGTGCTGGCCGCCTGCGGCCTGCGCCCGCGCCAGTTCATGCGCCGCGGCTGACCTACACTGACGCGGATGGCCGGACCCGTGCACTTCGAAGCGCCCACCGCACTCGACTTCTTTGCGGCGCTGGTAGCCGACGACGCCAGCCTGCCGGTGCTGGAGGCCGCCGCCGCGGTGGCGCAGGACGAACTGCCCGAGGTCGACGTGCAGGACGTGCTGGCCCAGGTGGACGCGCTGGCCGACCGCCTGTGCCGCCGCCTGCCTGCCGACGCCGCGCCGCTGCAGCGCCTGCGCCTGCTGAACCAGTACTTCTTCCAGGAACTGGGTTTCGCGGGCAATGTCAACGACTACTACGACGCCGGCAACAGCCTGCTGCCCGTGGTGCTGCGGACGCGCCGCGGCATCCCGCTGACGCTGGCGCTGATCTACATCGAGATCGCCACCCAGGCCGGCCTTCGCGCACAGGGCATTGCGTTCCCGGGCCACTTCCTCGTCAAGCTCCACTTGCCGCGCGGCGAGGTCGTGATCGACCCCTTCAGCGGCCGATCGCTGGCCCGCGAGGAACTCGAGGAACGCCTGCTGCCCTTCCGCCGCCCGGTAGCGGGCTTCGACATCGACGAGGTGCCGCTGGGCCTCTTCCTGCAGCCGGCGCCGCCGCGCGACATCATCGCCAGGCTGCTGCGCAATCTGAAGGAAGTCCACCGCGGCGCGCAGGACCTGCCGCGCCTGGCTGCCGTGCAGCGCCGCCTCGTGTTGCTGCTGCCGCAGGCCTGGGTCGAACGCCGCGACCTGGCGCTCGTGCTGGCGCAGCTGGGTCGCCCGCAGGAGGCCGCCGCCGAGCTGGCGACCTACCTGCAACACCAGCCCGACGCCGACGATGCGCCCCTGATGCGCACCCAGCTGGCGCGCTGGCGCCGCGCGCACTGACCGCATGCAGCAGATTCCCCTGCCCATCGGGCCGCAGCCCGAACCCAACTTCGACAACTTCCTGCCCGGCGGCAACGCTGCGGCGCTGCACCACCTGCGCACGCTGGTCCTGCCGGCCGCGCCCGTCTACCTCTGGGGCCCGGCGGGCAGCGGCAAGAGCCACCTGCTGCGCGCGCTGGCCGCGCATGTTCAGGCCCAGGGCCAGCGCGTGGGCTGGTTCGATGCCGCCGACAGCCTGCCCTGGCTCCTGTCGCCCGGCTGGAGCGGCGTCGTCATCGACCGCTGCGAGACGCTCGACGCCGAAGCGCAACAGGCCGCCTTTGCACTCTTCATCGAAGCCGCCGCCCACGGCGTGCAGGTGGCTGCTGCCGGGCGCCTGCCGCCGGTGGATCTGCCGCTGCGCGACGACCTGCGCACCCGGCTGGGCTGGGGCCATGTCTTCGCGCTGCAGGCGCTGCCCGACGCCGAGACGCGCGCCGCACTGCGCCGCGAGGGCGACCGACGCGGCATCCTGCTCTCCGATGAACTGATGGACCACCTGCTGACCCACTTCCCGCGCGACCTCGGCCACCTGATGCGCCTTTTCGACCGCCTCGACAACTTTGCGCTGGCGCGCAGCCGCCGCCTCACGGTGCCGCTGCTGCGCCAGATGCTGGCCGAGGAAGCCGACACGCCGGTGAGCACGGCATGAAGCTGGCGCTCTTCGACCTCGACGGCACGCTGATCCCGAAGGACTCCGACCACGCCTTCGGTGAGTTCATCGTTGCCCTGGGCTGGGCCGATGGCGACACCTTCCGCCGCCGCAACGATGCCTTCTACGACGACTACCTGGCCGGGCGGCTCGACATCGATGCCTACGTCGACTTCGCCACCGCGCCCTGGCGCGACCGCCCTGCGCCCGAACTGGCGAAGGCCGCGGCGCAGTTCCTCGACATCGTCGTGCGGCCGATGCTGCACGCCGAGGCGCTGGCGCTGGTGCAATGCCACCAGGACGCGGGCGACCTGGTGGCCGTGGTCACGGCCACCAACGACTTCGTCACGCGGCCCATCGCGCGGCTCTTCGGTGTCGACGAGCTCATCGCCACCGACCTGCAGCGCGACGCTGCGGGCCGCATCACCGGCCTCATCGAAGGCGTGCCGTCCTTCCGCGAAGGCAAGGTCACGCGCGTGCAGCATTGGCTGGCTGCACGTGGCCTGGCGCTGCACGACTTCGAAAGCAGCACCTTCTACAGCGATTCCACCAACGACCTGCCGCTGCTCGAACGTGTCAGCGCACCCGTCGCCACCAACCCCGGCCCGGCGCTCGAGCGCATTGCGCAAGCACGCGGCTGGCCTGTCCTGAAACTCTTCACGCCATGATCAAGAAGTTCATCAACCGCCTGCTCGGCAAGGGCGAGCCCGCCGAAGTCGCGACGCCGGTGCCTGTCATTCCCGTCGGCGTGCGCACCGAGGTGCCGGTGCAGATGCACCGCATAGACCCTTCGCTGCTCGACGCCAACGCGGTGCGGGTCGTCAAGACGCTGAAGGACGCCGGGTACGAGGCGTACATCGTGGGCGGTGCGGTGCGCGACCTGCTGGTGGGCATGCGCCCGAAGGACTTCGACGTCGCCACCGATGCGACCCCCGAACAGGTCAAGGCGCTGTTCCGCCGCGCCTTCATCATCGGCCGCCGCTTCCGCCTGGTGCACGTGGTCTTCGGCCGCGGCCGCGAGCACGAGGTCATCGAGGTCAGCACCTTCCGCGCCTACCTCGACCCTGCCGCCACGGCCGAAGCGGCACCGGTCGAAGAGAAGCGCCGCGGCGGACCCACCGCCGACAAGACCCACGTCGTCGACGCCGCCGGCCGTGTGCTGCGCGACAACGTCTGGGGCCCGCAGATCGAAGACGCCGCGCGGCGCGACTTCACGATCAACGCGATGTACTACGACCCGACGACGCAGACGGTGGTCGACTACCACAACGGCCTGGCCGACGTGCGCGCCAGGCTGCTGCGCATGATCGGCGACCCCGACACGCGCTATCGCGAAGACCCGGTGCGCATCATCCGCGTCGTGCGCTTTGCGGCCAAGCTGGGTTTTGCGCTCGACCCCGCAACTGCGCGGCCCATCGCGGCCACGCTGCCGCTGCTGAGCAACGTGCCCATCTCGCGTCTCTTCGACGAGATGGTCAAGCTGCTGCAGACCGGCCACGCGCTGGCCAGCATCGAGCAGCTGCGCAAGTTCGGCCTCATCGGCGGCAAGCTGAACGTGTTTCCGGTGCTGGATGCGGCGCTGGCGCCGGCCAAGCCCAACCCGGTGCGCGAGAAGTTCGTGCGCCTGGCGCTGCAGGACACCGATACACGTGTCAACGAGGGCCGTTCGGTGGTGCCCAGCTACATGCTGGCGACCATGCTCTGGCACGACGTGCAGGAACGCTGGGCGGCGCTGCGCGCCGCTGGTGACAGCCCCTTCCCGGCGTTGCAGCAGGCTGTCGACGCCGTCTTCGAGGCGCGCATCGGCGACATCTCGGGCCGTGGCAAGCTCGCCGCCGACATGCGCGAGATCTGGCTCATGCAGCCACGTTTCGAGCGCCGCACCACGAGTTCGGCGGCCTCGCTCATCGCCCAGGCGCGCTTCCGCGCCGGCTACGACTTCCTGCGCATGCGTGCCGACTGCGGCGAGGTCTCCGTCGATCTGGCCGACTGGTGGGAAGACTTCCACCTCGGCAGCGACGACGACCGCGAGGCGCTGCTGCGCGACGTGCGCGCCAGCGCGCCGCCGCGATCGCGGCGCTCGCGCGCCGCAGGCCCGGCACCTGCCGCGGTGGGCGCCGAGGCCGCAGGCGATGCGCCGGACGACGAGGCAGAAGACAATGCCGAAGCCACGCCCGGTCGCGAAGGCGCGGCACCGCGCAAGCGCCGGCGTCGCCGCCGCAAGCCCGCGGGCGCTGGCGGTGGTGCAGCCGGCAGCACGGGCGGCGCCCCGCCCGCGGTCGACTGAAAGGCGACACCCATGCCATTGCGGCCCCAAGAGGCCGCGGGCGTCGGGCAATCGCCGCCCGCCGACGCACCCGGGCAGGCCGGTGAGCGTGTCTTTGTCGGCCTTGGCGCGAACCTGGGTGACGCCAGCGCCACGCTGGCGGACGCCGTGGCGGCACTGGCCGCGCTGCCGGGCACGCAGCTCGTACGGGGCTCCAGTCTCTACCGCAGCGCACCGGTCGACGCGTTCGGGCCAGACTTTGTCAATTCAGTGGTCGAACTGCGCACGTCGCTGTCGCCCGCTGAATTGCTTGCAGCGCTGCAGGCGCTGGAGCAGGCGCACGGCCGACAGCGGCCCTACCGCCACGCGCCGCGCACACTGGACCTCGACCTGCTGCTCTTCGGGCAGCGCGAGTGCATCACCGACGCGCTGACCTTGCCGCATCCGCGCCTGCACGAGCGGGCCTTCGTGCTGCAGCCGCTGCTCGAGATTGCGCCCGAAGCCCGGCACCCGCGCCTGGGCGCGCTGGCGCCCTGTGCGGCGGCCGCGGCGGCACAGGCGGTCGTGCGTCTGCCGTGAGTCCACCCGCGCACCGCCCGTCGCGCCCCTGGCCGGCCCCTAGAATCCTTCGGTGACAAATCCATGACAGCCGGATGACGAGCCGGCTGCAGCGCACGGAGCAAGCATGGTTTTCGGCAGGCTGTTGCCACGCGAGGGCAACTTCTTCGAACTGTTCAACCAGCACGGCCAGCACATCGCCGAAGGCGCAAGGTCCTTCCTGGCCATGGTGCAGGACTACGGCAACGTGGCCGAGCGTGAGCGCCACGCCAATGCCGTCGGGGCTTCCGAGCGGGCCGCCGACAAGATCACCGCCGAGGTGCACCGGCTGCTGCACCGCACCTTCATCACGCCGCTCGACCGCGACCAGATCCATCGCCTGATCAATGCGATGGACGACGTGCTCGACCTGCTGCAGGACACCAGCGAGGTGATGTCGCTGTACGACCTGCAGAGCCTGTCGGAAGACGTGGTGCGGCTGAGCGAGATCTCGGTGCGCTGCTGCGAGCGTGTGCAGAACGTACTGGCGATGCTGCCCAAGCTGAAGACCGCCGCCGTGGCCGAGGCCGTTTTGCAGACCTGCGGCGAGATCGACCAGCTGGAATCCGATGCCGACCGCGTGATGCGCTCGGCGATGTCGCGCCTGTTCCGCGAGGAACCCGACACACGCCAGCTCATCAAGCTGAAGGCCGTCTACGAGCACCTGGAGTCGATATCCGACCGCTGCGAGGACGTGGCCAATCTGGTCGAAGGCATCGTGCTCGAGAACTCCTGACCGCACCGATGTCGACGCTGCCGAATACGCTGCCCATGGAGTTGTGGGTGGTGATCATGCTGGTCGTGATGGCCCTGCTGTTCGACTTCATGAACGGCTTTCACGACGCTGCCAACTCCATCGCCACCGTGGTCTCCACGGGCGTGCTCAAGCCCCAGCACGCGGTGGCCTTCGCGGCCTTCTTCAACGTCGCGGCGATCTTCGTCTTCCAGCTCAAGGTGGCCGCCACTGTCGGCAAGGGGATCGTGGAGCCGGGCATCGTCGACCAGCACGTCATCTTCGGCGCGCTGGTGGGGGCCATCGCCTGGAACCTGATCACGTGGTGGTACGGCATCCCGTCGAGCAGTTCGCATGCCCTCATCGGCGGCATCGTCGGCGCCACCGTCGCCAAGGCCGGCACCGCGCCGCTGGTGTGGGCGGGTGTGCTGAAGACGGTGGCCTTCATCTTCATCTCGCCGGTGATGGGTTTCCTGCTCGGCTCGCTGATGATGGTGGCCGTGGCGTGGACCTGCCGAAGAACCGCGCCCATGCGTGTCGACAATCTGTTCCGGCGCCTGCAACTGGTGTCGGCCGGCCTGTACTCGCTGGGACACGGCGGCAACGACGCGCAGAAAACGATCGGCATCATCTGGCTGCTGCTCATCGCCGCCGGCTACACGCAGGTCAGCGACAAGATGCCGCCCACCTGGGTGATCTGGAGCTGTTACCTCGCCATCGGCCTGGGCACGATGTTCGGCGGCTGGCGCATCGTCAAGACCATGGGCCAGCGCATCACCAAGCTCAAGCCGGTGGGCGGCTTCTGCGCCGAGACGGGGGGCGCCATCACGCTTTTCGTCGCCACCGGGCTGGGCGTGCCGGTGTCGACCACGCACACCATCACCGGCGCGATCTTCGGGGTCGGCTCGGTGCGCAACGCCTCGGCCGTGCGCTGGGGGCTGGCCGGGCACATCGTGATGGCCTGGATCGTGACGATCCCGGCCACGGCGCTGGTCGCCGCCGCCTTTTACGCCATCAGCATGCTGCTCTTCTGAGGCTTCGCTACGGCCGCTGCGCGGCTGCGGCTTCCAGCTGCCACTCGAAGAATTTCTGGCCGCTGAAGGCGATGGTGCCCATCAGCACCGCGCCGCCCACCATCAGGCCGGCGATGGCGGCCAGCACCGGGCCCCAACCGGTGGCCGTGACGGGTCGGCCCGGGTTGTGGCGTGCGTCCCACCTCTCGTCGGGTGTCAGTGCGTGCACGATGCCGGCGATCATCGCCGCCGAGATCGCCAGTCCCAGCAGGGGCAGCAGCAGCCAGGCCAGGCGGTCGTCCTGGCCCAGCTCGCGCATGCGCAGCACGCCGTACAGGCCCGCCAGCGTCGGCAGCAGGTGCAGCCAGCCCAGCCGGTCGTGCCAGCCGTGAAGATAGAAGCGGTGTGCGCCCAGCGTGCCCAGCAGCAGTGCCAGCCACGCGGTGACTGTCTTGGAACGCCGGGTCGGGTGGGGGTGGGCAGGGGGCGCTGGGTGCATTCAGGGGCAAGAAGCAAGGCAGGGTGTTCATCACGCAGCCGCGCAGTTTATAATGCGCGGTTTTCGGCGCTGGCCTGCAGGTGGTGAGAGTGGACACCGCGGGCGTATCTACGGCGCCGGCCGAGGCCGGCAGGTTGACCTGCTGGCCACCAAGGTGGTCTGCCCGGTGTGTCTCCCGTGGTGGTTCACCAGCCCCCTGTTCCCAAGGAATCCTCACATGGTCGTGATCCGACTCGCCCGTGGCGGCGCCAAGAAGCGCCCGTTCTTCAACATCGTCGTCGCCGACGCGCGCGAGCGCCGTGACGGCCGCTTCATCGAGCGCGTGGGTTTCTACAACCCCGTGGCCTCGGGAGGCGAGCAGCCGCTGCGCGTGGCGCTGGACCGCGTCACCCACTGGACCGGCGTCGGCGCCCAACTGTCGCCCACGGTGGCGCGCCTGGTCGACCAGGCCAAGAAGGCCGCCTGACCGGCGTTGCCGTGAACGCGGCCAGCCTGCCCGCCGGGCCGGATGTCGGCGACACGCCGGCGATGCCGGCCGACGCGGTGGAAGTGGGCCGCGTCATGGGCGCCTGGGGCATCAAGGGCGGCATCAAGGTCAAACCCTTTGCCGCCGACCCACAGGCGCTCTTCGCCTCCAAACGCTGGTTCGTCCAGCCGCCCGAGACACCAGGCCCGCGCGGCCCGAAAGCGGCGCTGCTGCCGACGCTGCTGAAGGTGCTCAGCGCCAAGGAGCAGGGCGACGGCGTGGTGGCCACGGCGCATGAACTGCCCGACCGCAACGCTGCAGAGGCGCTGCAGGGCGCGCGCATCTTCGTGTCGCGCGCCAGTTTCCCGACGCCCGACGAGGGCGAGTTCTACTGGGTCGACCTCATCGGCCTGGCGGTGTTCAACCGCCAGGGCGTGGCACTGGGCGACGTGGTCGGGCTGATCGAGACCGGTCCGCATTGCGTGCTGCGCATCCAGCCGGCCGAGGCGGCCGCGCCCGAGGTGCTGATCCCCTTCGTCGACGCCTATGTCGACAGTGTCGACCTGCCCGGGCGGCGCATCGCCGTCGACTGGGACGCCGAAGACGCCGCCTGAAGCGCCCGCGATGCGCTTCGACGTCGTCACGCTCTTCCCCGGGCTCTTCACCCCGCACCTCAGCCACGGCATCACGCGCCGCGCCTTCGAGAGTGGGCAAGTGGACGTGCGGCTGTGGCCGCTGCGCGACTTTGCCGACGACGCCTACCGTCGTGTCGACGACCGCCCCTACGGCGGCGGCCCCGGCATGGTGATGCTCTTCGAGCCGCTGCAGCGTGCCCTGCAGGCGGTGGCCGCCGACCGCGGCGAAGGCCGGCCGGCCGTCGTTCACTTCACGCCCACCGGGCAACGCCTGGACCAGGCGATGGTCGAGCGCTACGCATCCGGCCCGGGTGCCGTGCTGCTGTGCGGACGCTACGAGGGCATTGACCAGCGCCTGCTGGACGCCCATGTCACGCACGAGATCAGCCTGGGCGACTTCGTGCTCTCGGGCGGCGAACTGCCGGCGCTGGCGCTGCTCGACGCCGTGGCACGGTTGCAGGACGGTGTGCTGACGGCGCCTTCTCACCAGCAGGACAGCTTCTCCGACGGCCTGCTCGAAGGCCCGAGCTACAGCCGCCCAGAGTTGCTGGTGGTGGACGGTGTCGAACGTGCGGTGCCACCGGTGCTGCTGTCGGGCCACCACGCCGACATCGCGCGCTGGCGGCGCGAACGGGCGCTTGAACTCACGGCGCGGCGGCGCCCCGACCTGATCGCCGCCGCGCGCGCCACCGGGCGTCTGAGCCCGGCCGACGAGCGCTTCCTATCCTGCCTCGGGTTATAATCAAAGGCTTTTCGATCCTCTGCCGGGCACCATTCCAAATCAACCCGCCCGCGACAAGATCGACCGGAGAACCCCCAGTGAACCTGATTGCCATCCTCGAGCAGGAAGAAATTGCTCGCCTCAACAAGACGATTCCCGCTTTCGCCCCTGGCGACACCGTGATCGTCAGCGTCAACGTCGTCGAAGGCACACGCAAGCGTGTGCAGGCCTACGAAGGCGTGGTCATCGCCAAGCGCAACCGGGGGCTGAACAGCAGCTTCATCGTGCGCAAGATCTCCAGCGGCGAAGGCGTCGAACGCACCTTCCAGACCTACAGCCCGCTGATCGCCAGCATCGAGGTGAAGCGCCGCGGCGACGTGCGTCGCGCCAAGCTGTACTACCTGCGCCAGCGCAGCGGCAAGTCGGCACGCATCAAAGAGAAGCTGGCGTGACGCAGTCACGCGCCTGCGCTGCAGGCAGCGGCGCGCAGCGCCGCTCAAGCGCATCCCGCAGGGAGAAGCTGGCTTGACCTGCGTCAGCGCCCGCATGCGGGCGCTGGACGCCAAGGCCGCCTTCGGGCGGCCTTTGTCATTGACCATCGACGTCTGACCGCCATGACGGCACCGCCGCGCATCCTTGACCCGCGTCGCATTCCGGTCATCGGGGCGGACGCGCACCTGCCAGCCGTGCCAGGCGAGTACTTGTCACCGGAGGCGCTGCGCCGGCGTTTCGCCCGGTCAGCTGGCTGGCAGCCGGAGTTCAGCGGCGACGCCGGCGGCGTGTTCGCCGGCCGCCAGCCCGTCGCGGCCGCCGTGCTGGTGCCCCTGGTGCAGCGCGCCGACGGCCTGCACGTGCTGCTGACGCGCCGTACCGACCACCTGCGCGACCACGCCGGGCAGATCAGCTTCCCCGGCGGCCGCAGTGAACCGGAAGACGGCAGCCCCGAGGCCACCGCGCTGCGCGAGGCGCAGGAGGAAGTCGGCCTGCCGCTGGGCCAGGTCGAGGTCATCGGCCGGCTGCCCCACTACACCACGGTGACGAGTTACGTCGTCACGCCGGTGGTGGCCCTGATCCACGCACCATACACGCTGGCGCTGGACAGCTTCGAAGTGGCCGAGGCCTTCGAGGTGCCGCTGCCGCACCTGATGAATCCGGCTCACCACCGTCGCCACGTCTTCAGCTACGAAGGTGGCGAGCGCCAATTCCTGTCCATGCCCTGGACAGGCCCGGGGGCCGACGGCCAGCCGCGTGAATACTTCATCTGGGGCGCGACGGCAGCGATGCTGCGCAACCTCTACCGCTTCCTGGGCACCTGAGCGGCCCGGGGGACACCAGCGCCACACCCTATCATCGACAGCGATGAGTTTCTTTGCCGTCCTGTTCGCGTTGCTGATCGAGCAGCTCAAGCCGCTGCCGCGCGACAACTGGGTGCACGAGACGCTGATGTCCTGGGTGCGCTGGACCGGCCGCAACTTCGACGCCGGGCAACCGCACCACACCTGGGTCGTCTGGTGCGTCTCGGTCGGTGTGCCGTCGCTGCTGGTGGCGGCACTGCACCTGCTGATCGCCCACTTCAGTCTCGTGCTGGCGCTGGCCTTCGACGTCGGCATGCTCTACCTGACGCTGGGCTTCCGCCAGTTCAGCCACTACTTCACCGACATCCGCGACGCGCTCGAGCGCGGTGACGAGAACGAGGCGCGCAGGCTGCTCGCCGAGTGGCGCCACCTCGACGCCAGCGAACTGCCGCGCACCGAGGTGCTGCGCCACGTCATCGAACACGCGCTGCTGGCCGCACACCGGCATGTCTTCGGCGTCTTCTTCTGGTTCGTCGTGGTCTCGGCGCTGGGCCTGGGGCCGATGGGCGCGGTCTTCTACCGTATGGCCGAGTTCTCGGCGCGTTACTGGGGCTACCGGCATCGCAACATCGACGCGCCGGGCAACGACGCGCTGCTGGCGCTGTCGCAGCGGCTGATCGAGTTCATCGACCACGTGCCTGCGCGCCTGACGGCCTTCGGCTTCGCGGTGGTGGGCAACTTCGAGGAAGCCGCTGCCAGCTGGCGCCGCGACGCCACGCTGTGGCAGCACCCGAACGAAGGTGTCATCCTGGCGGCGGCTGCCGGTGCCGTCGGCGTGCAGCTGGGTGGCGCCGCCGCGCCGGGGGTCACGCCCGACCGCTCCAAGACCTTCGACGCCGGCGGCGACGCCGGCATGGCCGACGCGCAGGGCTCGACCGCTGGCGCGCCGGCGCAGCCGGGCCACCTCAACAGCGTGGTCGGGCTGGTGTGGCGCTCGGTGGTGCTATGGATGTTGCTGGTGGCGCTGCTGACGCTGGCGCACGTGGTCGGCTGAAAGCCGGCCATTTCGGCAAACTCGGTCGGCTGAAAGCCGGCCACTTCGGCAAGCTCGGTCGGCTGAGCGTGGCTGTCACCACTTCTTCTGCGACAGTTCCTCGTACAGCTCGCCGTAGATGCGCTGCCGCGTCGGGCTGATCTCGCCGCGCGCCGCGGCTTCGCGCACGCCGCAGCCGGGTTCGTGGCGGTGGCTGCAATTGTGGAAGCGGCAATCGCCCATCGCCGCAGCGTAGTCGGGCATCAAGCCCGCCAACTGCTCGGGCTGCACCTGGCGCAGGCCGAATTCCTGGAACCCGGGTGAATCGATCAAGGCGCCTCGCGCCGCGTGCCCTGCAGGGGCGACGTGGGTGGCGCCGTCCAGCCAATACCAGCGTGTGCTGGTGGTGGTGTGGCGCCCCGTGTTCAAGGCCTGCGAGATCTCGCCCACCTGCGCCGCGGCCTGCGGCACCAGCAGGTTGATGAGCGTGCTCTTGCCCATGCCGCTGGGGCCCAGCACCAGCGTCGTCCTGCCGGTCAACAACGGGCCCAGCACGGCGCGTGCGCCTTCAGGGTCGGTCTTCAGCGCCAGCTCGATCACCGCCACGCCCATCGCGCGGTAGGGCGCCAGGCGCTCGCGTGCCACGGCGATGGTCGGCAGGTCGGTCTTGTTCAGGCCGATGACGGTCGGTATGCCAGCCTCGGCCGCGGCAATGAGCGCACGCGTGAGCTGCGATTCGCTGAACACCGGCTCGGGCGCCACCAGCACCAGCAGCTGGTCGAGGTTGGCGGCGAAGGACTTGGTGCGCCACTCGTCCTGGCGGAACAGCAGGTTGCGGCGCGGCTCGAGCCCGTCGATCACACCGCCGTCGCCGGTGACCTGCCAGCGCACATGGTCGCCGACGACAAGATCGCTCTTCTTGCCGCGGGTCTGGCACAGCACGCGCCGCCCCTCGGGCGTCTCGACCATGACGTGGCGGCCATGCGCGGCCACCACCAGGCCGATGGTGGGCGCGACTTCATCAGGGGGCCGCCCGGGCGGCGTCAGCGTCAAGGCAGCAGCGCGTCCACCTTGGCGGCGCAGATGAAGTCGTTGATCGAGATGCCGCCCACCGAGTGGGTGTTGAAGCGCACGGTGCAGCGGTTGTAGCTCACCAGCAGGTCGGGGTGGTGGTCTTCCACGTGCGCCACCCAGGCCAGCGCGTTCACGAAGGCCAGGGTGTGGTGGTAATCGGGGAAGTCGTAGCGCTTCTGTATCGCGCCATCGACCTGCGCCCAGCCCGGCGCCTGCGCCAGATGGGCTGCGATCTCGCCTGCGCCCATGGCGGGTTGACCTTCCAGGGGCTGGCAGCGGCGGGCGGCGAGTTCGCGCATGGCTTGGTTCAGGCGGCAGCCGGGGTGGGCAGGGCACCGGTGTTCGGCGCGGGCAGGGCGGCCAGTCGTTCCGACGCCGGGGGGTGCGAGTAGTAGAAGCGCACGTAGACCGGGTCAGGCGTCAGCGTGGCGGCGTTGTCCTCGTGCAATTTGAGCAAGGCGCTGGCCAGGTGGCCGCCATCGGCCTGCTGGCAGGCGTAGGCGTCGGCCTGGAACTCGTGCCGGCGCGAGAAATGCGCCATCAGCGGTGACACGAAGAAGGTGAACGGCGGCAACGCCAGCATGAACAGCAGCAGCGCCAACGCATCGTTCGGCGCGCCGATGTTGGGTGCCACGCCCAGGCCGGCGTAGAAGCCGCTCTGCCCGGCCAGCCAGCCCAGCAGCGCCAGGCCGGCCAGGCTGAAGCCGAAGATGCCCACCATGCGCTGCAGCACGTGGCGGTGTTTGAAATGGCCCAACTCGTGCGCCAGCACGGCTTCGACCTCGCCCGGGCTCAGGCGCTGCAGCAGCGTGTCGAAGAAGACCACGCGCTTGGCCGCACCCAGGCCCGTGAAATAAGCGTTGGCGTGCGCCGAACGCTTGCTGCCGTCCATCACGAACAGGCCCTTGGCGGCAAAGCCGCAGCGCTGCATCAGCGCCTGCACACGCGCCTTCAGCGCCTCGTCGGGCAGCGGCTCGAACTTGTTGAACATCGGCGCAATGACCGTGGGGTAGAGCACCAGCAGCGCCAGGTTGAAGACCACCCACGTGATCCAGGCGTACAGCCACCACAGCCCGCCCGACGCGCCCATGATCCACAGGATGACGGCCGCCAGCGGCAGCCCCACCAGCGCAGCCACCGACACGCCCTTGGCGAGGTCGGCCAGCCACAGCTTGGGCGTCATGCGGTTGAAGCCGAAACGCTGCTCGATGCGGAAAGTGCCCCAGGCGTCCAGCGGCAGTTCAAGCAGGCCTCCGATGGCGGCGAAGGCCGCCAGCAGCGCCAGCTGGTAGGCCATGGCCCCCCAGGCGGGCAGCACGGTGCCCAGCAGCAGTGCGTTCAGCGCGTCCAGACCGCCCAGCAGCGTCCAGCCCAGCAGCATCAGGCTGCCGAAAGCCATGCTGACGAGTCCGAAGCGGCCCTTCGCCAGCGTGTAGTCGGCCGCACGCTGGTGCGCGGCCAGCGTGACGGTGGCGGCGAAGGCCGCTGGCACCTGGTCGCGGTGTGTGGCCACGTGGCGCATCTGGCGCGTGGTCAGCCACAGCTTGACGGCCAGCGCCAGCAGCAAGGCGGCCGCGAAGGCCAGGGTGACATCGGTGCTCTGCATGGCAGCCGAGTGTAGGCGTGGGCGAGAATCGGGGTCCTCGACCCTGGCATGCACCCATGAGCGCCATTCCGACCGAAACCTCGCTGGTCCCGAACGACCAGAACCTGATCTGGATCGACCTGGAGATGACGGGTCTGTATCCCGACACCGACCGCATCATCGAGATCGCCGTCGTCGTCACCGACCCGCAGCTCACGGTGCGCATCGAAGGCCCGGTCTTTGCCGTCCACCAGAGCGACGACGTGCTGGCCGGCATGGACGCCTGGAACACGGGCACCCATGGCCGCAGCGGCCTGACCGCCCGCGTGCGCGCCTCGACCATCGACGAGGCGTCTGCCGAGGCCCAGGTCATTGCCTTCCTGCAGCAGTACGTGCCCAAGGGCAAGAGCCCCATGTGCGGCAACAGCATCTGCCAGGACCGCCGTTTCCTGGCGCGCACCATGCCCACGCTGGAGGCCTTCTTCCACTACCGCAACCTCGACGTCAGCACGCTGAAGGAACTGGCCCGACGCTGGAAGCCGGCGGTCATGGACAGCTTCAAGAAGGCGCAGGCACATACCGCGCTTGCCGACATCCACGAGTCCATCGACGAACTCGTGCACTACCGCGAGCACCTGCTGGCGCTGTAGCGCGGGAAGCGCCGAGGTGGTCGGCACGATGCATCCGAGCGGCGGCCCGCCGTCGGACCCTTGCCGAACCCGACATGAACACCGAAACCATCGAACTCGCCAGCGCCACCCCCGGCCTGCGCCACAGCCTGCGTGTGCTGCGCTACGGCCAGCGCGGCTGCGGCCCGAAGGCCATGATCCAGGCCGCCCTGCACGCCGACGAGGTGCCGGCGATGCTGGTGGCGCAGGCGCTGCGGGAACGCCTGGGTGCGCTGGACACCGCCGGCCAGCTGCTGGGGGAAGTGGTGCTGGTGCCCTACGCCAACCCGCTGGGCCTGGCGCAGCAACTGCTGGGCCAGCACCAGGGCCGCTTCGACCTGCGCGACGGCGTCAACTTCAACCGCCACGTGCCCGATGTCTCGGCCACCGTGGCCGCCGCGGTGCAGGGCCGGCTCGGCAACGACGCGGCGGCCAACGTGGCGCTGGTGCGCGAGGAACTCCGCCGCGCGGTGGGCGCGTTATCGGTCCGTCACCCGGTCGATGACCTGAAGATCCAGCTGCTGCGCCTGGCCATCGACGCCGACACCGTGCTCGACCTGCACTGCGACGCCGACGCCACGCTGCACCTCTACGGCCTCACGCCGCAGGCCGACCTGTGCGCCGAATTGGGCGCGCTGCTGGGCGTGGAGGCCATCCTGCTGGCTACCGAGTCGGGCGACTCGCCCTTCGACGAAGCCTGCAGCCGGCCCTGGTTCGTGGTGCAGCAGGCCCACCCCGGGCACCCGGTGCCGCTGGCCTGTTTTGCCACCACCGTCGAGCTGCGCGGCGAGGCCGACACGCGGCACGAGTTCGCGCAGCACGATGCCGACGCACTGATCGAGTTCCTGCGCCGCCGCGGTGTGGTGGCGGGCACGCCCGCGCCGCTGCCCGCGGCGCGCTGCGCGCCGACACCGCTGGCCGGCAGCGAGCCCGTGGTGGCACAGCGCAGCGGCGTCGTCGTCTTCCACCTCGCGCCCGGCGCCCAGGTGGCGGCGGGTGAGGTGGTGGCCGACGTGGTGGACGTCGACAGCGGCGAAGTGCACCCGCTGCGCGCAGTTTCCGCCGGCGTGCTCTACGCGCGCTGCGCCACGCGCTGGGCCACGCCGGGCATGCGCCTGGCCAAGATTGCCGGTACTGCACTGGCACGCACCGGCAAGTTGCTGGGCCCCTGATGACCGCAGATACCAACCCGCCCGCGGCCAGGTTGCCGGAAGCCGAAGGCGTCGTCGGGCGCTTCGACGGCCACCAGGTGCCGCGCGGCGCCGGCGTGCACGCCCGCGAGGGCGAGCGGCTGCCGGCCTTCCTGAGGATCACGCTGAAGTAGCCCGATGCCGGCAGGGCCTGCGGTGCCACTGTCATGGCGGTGTCGCGAAGACTTCATAGACTACGTGGAGATGACCGACGACACATCCCCCGCCGCGCGTGCCGCGGCCACACTGCCTGCCCGACCGCCGCTGCAAGCACCGCTGGCCGACGACCGCACCAGCGCGCTGAGAGAAAAGGCCGCGCAGACTGCGGCGCTGCAGCTGCTGGACCGCGAACGCTCGCTGCTGCAGTTCAACCGCCGCGTGCTGGCGCAGGCGCGCCGCGCCGATGTGCCCCTGCTCGAGCGCCTGCGCTACGTCACCATCGTCAGCAGCAATCTCGACGAGTTCTTCGAGGTACGCGTGGCCGACTACATCGAGGCCGTGCGCCAGCCCGGCAGCGGCATCACCCAGGCCGACCTGGCCGCCGTGGCGCGGGCCGCGCACGAGCTCATCGACGAGCAGTACGCGCTCTTCAACCACGATGTCATGCCGGCGCTGGAAGCCGAAGGCATCGTGGTGCTCAACCACGCCCAGCGCAATGCCGCGCAACGCGCCTGGGTGGCGAAGTTCTTCGAGGAGCAGGTGCGCCCGCTGCTGGTGCCGCTGAGCCTGGACCCGAGCCACCCTTTCCCGCTGGTGGCCAACAAGAGCCTGAACTTCATCGCCCGTGTCGGCGGCCGCGACGCCTTCGGGCGCCAGAACCAGATTGCCATCGTCAAGGTGCCGCGGGTGCTGCCGCGGGTCATCCGCCTGCCGGCTGCGTTGACGCCGGGCATCCAGGGCTTCGTACTGCTGACGAGCGTGATCCGCGCCCACTTGGGCGAGCTGTTTCTCGGGCGCACCGTCGAATCGTTTTCCCAGTTCCGGGTCACGCGCGACAGCGACCTGGAAGTCGACGAAGACGACGTCACCAACCTGCGCCAGGCGCTGCGCAGCGGCCTGACGAGACGCCACTTCGGGCAGGCCATCCGGCTCGAGGTGGTGTCCACCTGCCCGGACGAGCTCACGCACTTCCTGCTCGAGCAGTTCGGACTGCCCGAGGTGGCCCTCTACAAGGTCAACGGGCCTGTCAACCTGGTGCGCCTGAACCAGCTCATCGACCAGGCCGAGGCCGAGCGCCTGCGCTTCCCGCCCTTCGAGCCGCGCTGGCCCGAGGGCCGGCTGCCGCCCGGGCACTCGATCTTCGCGACACTGCGCAAGCGCGACGTGCTGCTGCACCACCCCTTTGAGAGCTTCGAGCCGGTGGTGCAGTTCCTGCGCGAGGCCGTGCACGACCCCGACGTGCTGGCCATCAAGCAGACCATCTACCGCACCGGCGCGCAGAGCGTGCTGATGGACCTGCTGATCGAGGCCGCGCGCCGCGGCAAGGAAGTGCTGGCCGTGGTGGAGCTGAAGGCGCGATTCGACGAAGAGGCCAACATCAACTGGGCCGAACGCCTGGAGGCCGTGGGCGCGCAGGTGGTCTACGGCATCGTCGGCCTGAAGACGCACGCCAAGATGCTGCTGGTGACGCGGCGCGAGACGGTGGTGGCGGCCAAGGGCAAGCGTGCTGCGCAGACCCGGCTGCGGCGTTACGCCCACCTGTCCACAGGCAACTACAACCCGCGCACGGCGCGCATGTACACCGACCTGGGTTACCTCAGCGCCGACGCGGGCCTCACGGCCGACGTCGACGCCGTCTTCTTGCAGCTGGCCAGCCAGACGCAGGCGAAGGCGCCGCGGCACCTCATCACCGCGCCCTTCGGGCTGCACAACCGCATGGTGAAGCACCTGCGTCAGGTGGCGGAAGCGGCGCGGGCCGGCAAGCCGGCACGCATCGTCGTCAAGATCAACGCGCTGACCGACCCGGGGCTGATGGAGGCGCTGATCGACGCCAGCGTCGCCGGTGCCAGCATCGACCTCATCGTGCGCGGCGCCTGCATGCTCCCGCCGGGCGTGCCCGGACGTACGGAGAACATTCGCGTGCGCTCGGTCATCGGCCGCTTCCTCGAGCACACGCGCGTGCTCTACTTCCGCTGGGGCGAGGGTGAGGACGACGAGGTGCTCTACCTCAGCAGCGCCGACTGGATGAGCCGCAACATGTTCCGACGCATCGAGCTGGCCTGGCCGGTGAAGGACAAGCTGCTGCGCCAGCGGGTCATCGACGAGGCGCTGGTGCCCTACCTGCACGACAAGCGCGACGCCTGGACGCTGGACAGCAGCGGCCGCTACAAGCGTGTGGCCGAGCAGGGGGCCAGCGCCCAGCGCGCCTTGATGCAGCGCCTGGGCTAAGACTGCGCATGGACCTCATCCTCTGGCGCCACGCCGAAGCCCTGGAGATGCGCGAGGTGCAGGACGACCTCGACCGCGCGCTCACGCCCAAAGGCGAGCGCCAGGCTCAGCGCATGGCCACCTGGCTCAACCGCCAGCTGCCGTCGAGCACGCGGGTGCTGGCCAGCCCGGCACGGCGCTGCCAGCAGACGGTGGCCGCGCTCGACCGCAAGCCCAAGACCCTGCCCGCGCTGGCCCCCGACGGCACCGTGGAAGGCCTGCTGCACGCCGTGCGCTGGCCCGACGCGCGCGAGCCCGTGCTGGTGGTGGGCCACCAGCCCATCCTGGGCCTCGTGGCGGCCTACCTGGTGGCCAGCCAGCCGCAGCCCTGGGCGGTGCGCAAGGGCGCTGTGTGGTGGCTGCGTGCGCGTGAACGTGACGGTGTGCTGCAGGTGGTGCTGCACGCCGTGGTGTCGCCGGAACTCGTCTAGGCAGGGAACACGAGCCGCAACGGGCCACTGCGGCCCCAGGCCAGAGCTTCCTCGCGCAGCAGGAAGACGGTGCGCGGGTGGCCTTCGGCCCAGGCGCCGCCGTAGTCGACGATGGCGTCGCGGCCGCGCCCACGCAGGGTCAGCGCCCTGTCGCTCACGTCACCGCGGGCGTGGGCCTTGATGACCGCCAGGCGCAGACACAGCACCTGCCAGGCGAAAGTCTCGTTGGCCATCTGTGGCTCGATCTTGCGCAGGCCGCCGCGCTGGCCCAGCACCAGGTCGCCGACACGGCGCTGCTGGCTCTGCGAGAAGCCGGCGGCGTCGACGTGGGACAGCAGGTAGGCGCTGTGACGGTGGTGGTCGTGGTGCGAGACCATCAGCCCCAGTTCGTGCAGCGCACAGGCCCAGCCCAGCTCACGCCGCGTCTCGGGCTCGGCGTCGGGCATCGCGGCGTCGAAGAGCACCAGCGCCACCTGCGCCACGCGCGCCGCCTGCGCGGTGTCCACCGCGAAGCGGCGCTGCAGGTCGACCACGGTGGCATCGCGCACGTCGCGCGGTTCGCCGCGCAGCGACAGCAGGCGTTCCTGCAGGTCGAAGATCACGCCCTGGCGCAGTGCACCCTTGGCGGGCCACAACATGTCGATCTGGAAGTGGGCGGCCAGCGTGTAGAGGATGGCCAGCCCGCCGGGCAGCACGGCGCGGCGGTCGGGCTTGAGCCCGGCGACGTCGATGCGGTCGATGTGTCCGGCCGCGATGCAGCGTTCGATGAACCAGCGCAGGCCCGCCGGCGTGATGCAGCCGTCGGTCTGCCCCGAGGCCTGCAGCGCCTGTGACACCGCGCCGGCGGTGCCCGACGAGCCCAGCGCCTGCACCCAGCGGTTGCGGGCGAAGGGCTGCAGGCCTTCCTCGAACTCGGCGCCGGCGGCGACCTGGGCGGCGCGGAAGGCCGCCGATGTGAGGCGCCCGCTCTCGAAGAACCGCATCGACAGGCCGACGCAGCCGACCCCGAAGCTTTCCGCCACCAGCGGCGTGGTGTCCTGGCCCAGGATGAGCTCGGTGCTGCGGCCGCCGATGTCGATCACCAGCCGCGGCCCGTGCGCCGGCTGCAGACGCGCCACGCCGGCGTAGATGAGCCGCGCTTCTTCGCGGCCCGAGACGACCTCGATGGGGAAACCCAGTGCCTCCTGCGCGCGCAGCAGGAAGGCGTTGCGGTTGCGTGCCTCGCGCAGCGTCTGCGTGGCCACTGCGCGCACCTGGCCCGGCAGGAAGCCCGCAAGCCGCGCCGAGAAGCGCCGCAGGCAGGCCAGCCCGCGCTGCACGGCCTCCTCGGTGAGCATGCCGTTGGCGTCCAGGCCCGCGCCCAGGCGCACCGTTTCCTTGAAGTAGTCCAGCCGGCGGTAGCGCGCCTGCGGCAACTGGCCGATCTCGAGCCTGAAGCTGTTAGAGCCGATGTCGACGGCGGCCAGCGGCCCCGCCGGATTGACATTGGATTCCATGGGGCTGATCGTACCCGGCGACCTCGCGCCAGAATGCCGCGCATTTGATCCCACGCAAGGAGACGCGCATGCTCAACGAAGACTTCGACACCCTGGTGCCCGCAACCTCGCCGCTGGCCACGCTGAGCCGGCGCCAGTTCGTCAGCCGCAGTGTCGGCACGGGCTTCGCGGCCGCTGTGCTGCCGGTGTCGGCGCAGACAATCAAGACGCCTACAGACGGACTCGTCACCGGCGAAGTCACCATTCCCGTCGGCGGCTTCAGCATGCCGGCCTACCGCGCCGCGCCGGCCGGCAAGACGCGCGCGCCGGTGGTGCTGGTGATCAGCGAGATCTTCGGCGTGCACGAGCACATTGCCGACGTCGCCAACCGCTTCGCGCGCGCCGGCTACTTCGCCATCGCGCCCGAGCTCTTCGTGCGCCAGGGCGATGCCGCCAGCTACGGCGAGATCGCCAAGCTCATTGCCGAGGTCATCAACAAGGTGCCGGACGCACAGGTGATGGCTGACCTCGATGCCACACTGGCCTGGGCAAAGGCCGAGGGCGCCGACACTACGAAGACCGGCATCACCGGCTTCTGCTGGGGCGGCCGCATCACCTGGCTGTACGCTGCGCACAACCCGGCGGTGAAGGCCGGCGTGGCCTGGTACGGGCGGCTGGTCGGCCAGGCCAGCATTCTGACGCCGGTGCATCCGGTGGACGTGGCCGGCAAGCTCGCCGGCCCGGTGCTGGGGCTCTATGGCGGGCAGGACACCGGCATCCCGCTCGATACCGTCGACAAGATGAAGGCGGCACTCGCCGCGGGCAGTGCCGCGGCGAAGAAAAGCGAGTTCGTGATCTACCCCGACGCGCCGCACGCCTTCCACGCCGATTACCGCCCCAGTTACCGCAAGGATGCGGCCGAGGACGGCTGGCGCCGCGCGCTGGCCTGGTTCAAGGCGCACGGCGTCGCCTGACGGACGCGGCGCGCGCTGCGCCCGTTGCGGCGGCGGCGCGCGCCGGGGTGCTTGACAGCCTCGATAAGATCGAGAGAACGGGGTCGGCTCCACGCCGGCCCGTTTTCTTGATGATCCTCTTCTACATCGTCCTGGCGACGACCGCCGGCGGCGTGCTCTCGGTGCTGATCGCCGCGTCACTCACCGTGGCCATGCTCGGCCGCGTCGTGAAGAGCCTCGTCAGCCTGTCGGCCGGCGTGCTGCTTGGCACGGCGCTGCTGCACGTGCTGCCCGAGGCCTTCGAGGGCCACGACCCGCAGGCGCTGTTTGCCACGCTGCTGGGCGGCCTGCTCTTCTTCTGGCTGCTGGAAAAGGCCGAGCTCTACCGCCACGACCACCACCACGAAGGCGACGGCCACGACCACCACCACCACAGCGACGCCGAGCGCGCAGGCCGCGGCGGCTTGAGCGTGCTGGTCGGCGACACGGTGCACAACTTCTGCGACGGCGTGATCATCGCCACCGCCTTCCTGGTCAACCCGTCGCTGGGCTGGGTGACGGCCATGGCGATCCTGGCGCACGAGATCCCGCAGGAGGCTGGCGACTACATCGTGCTGCTCAACGCCGGCTTCTCGCGCGCCAAGGCGCTGCTGTACAACGCGCTGTCGGGGCTGGCTGCCGTGGTGGGCGGTGTGCTGGGCTACTACCTGGTCGGCCCGTTCGAGGCCGCCTTGCCCTACCTGCTGGTGGTGGCTTCCAGCAGTTTCATCTACGTTGCGGTGGCCGACCTGCTGCCGCAACTGCAGCAGCGCCTGTCGTGGCGCGACACGCTGGTGCAGGTGGCCTGGCTCGGCGCCGGCCTGGGCCTCGTGCTGCTGGCCACCAGCGGCCTGCACGGCGCGCACTGAGTGAGGACGTGCGGGCCCGCCAAGGACCCGCTCGCTTCAAGAAGGCGCGAACGCGATTTCACGCGTAAGGGCTGAGCGGGACGGACAAGGCCGGAAGGCCTTGGCCACCCGTGCGTCAGACGCGAACCACCAGCACCGGCAGCGTGCTGTGCGTCAGCACCTTCTGCGTCTCGCTGCCCAGCAGCAGCGCACTCATTCCGCGGCGGCCGTGCGAGGCCATCACGATGAGGTCGCAGTTCTGCGTCTTGGCGTGGTCGAGGATGGCCTCCCAGGGGTGCAGCGCTTCGACGGTGTGGCCAACGGTGCGCACGCCGGCGGCGTTGGCAGCGTCGGTGACGGCGGTGACACGCGCCGAGGCCACACGTTCCTGCGCGTCGAAGAACTCCTGCGGCGGCACCGGCTGCATTTCCGAGATGGCGCTGTAGGGGAAGGGTTCCTTCACCGCCAGCACGCTGAGCTCGGCGCCGGTCAGCTTGGCCATGCCCAGTGCGGTCTGCACGGCCTTGGCGGTGATCTCGGAACCGTCGGTGGGGAAGAGGATGCGCTGGTACATACGTGCTCCTTGTTATGTCTGCAGGCCGGGGCGACCGCGGCGCGTAGTGTGCCCGGAGTCGGTGACGCCAGTGTGCCCCCGCACTGGTCGCCTGGATTGACCCGGGTCAACTGCCGCACTTGCGCTGCGGCGTCGCACTGGCGGCTGGTTTCAGCCGCGCGCCACCGGGCGCTGCGGGTCGCAGCACCACTCGCTCCACGAACCCGGGTACAGGGTGCTGAGCCCGAGGCCGGCGTGTGCCATCGCCAGCAGGTTGTGGCAGGCCGTGACGCCAGAGCCGCACTGCTGCACTACCGGGCGTGCGGGCACAACCAGGCCTTCGAACTCGGCACGCAGCTGTACGGCCGGCTTGAAGCGGCCGTCGGGGCCGAGGTTGTCCTTGAAGAAGCGCAAGGTCGCGCCCGGGATGTGACCGGCCACCGCGTCCAGCGGCTCGACCTCGCCGCGGTAGCGTTCGGCGTTTCGGGCGTCGAGGATCTGCACGTCGGCCAGTTGCGCCAGCAGCCTGTCGGCATCGACGGTCGGCATGGCCGGGGCTGCGGCCGGGTAGGGCGGCTGCGGCATCGTGGCCTGTGCAGCCGTCGACAACGCACCGCCTGCCGACTGCCATGCCGCCAGCCCGCCGTCGAGCACCGCCACGGCATCGTGGCCCAGCCAGCGCAGCAGCCACCAGGCGCGCGCCGCGTAGGGCGCGCCCTGGTTGTCGTAGGTGACCACCTGCACGCCGGGCGCGATGCCCCAGCGGCCGGCGGTGGCCGCGAAGGCCTCGCGTGTGGGCAGCGGATGACGGCCGTTGCGGCCGGTCTTCGCGCCGGAGAGGTCGGCATCGAGGTGGGCGTAATGCGCGCCGGGCAGGTGGCCGGCAGCGTAGGCGCGTGCACCGGCGGTGGTGTCGGTCAGCTCGAAGCTGCAGTCCAGCAGCACCAGCGGCGTGCCCTCGGCCTGCAGCGCCTGCAGTTCCGCCGCACCGATCAAAGTCGTGTAGCTCATCGTCGTCTCCAGGTTCAGGTTTCGGTGGGCGATGCGTCGGTGCGCGGGCCACGGCTGCGCAGCTGCGTGGCGGCGATGCCGGCCGCGACGATGAGGGCCATGCCGGCCAGCGCCTGCGCGGTCACAGGGTCGTCGAACAGCCACACGCCCAGGCCGAAGGCGTAGCCGATGCCCAGGTACTGCAGCGCCGAGATGGCCATGGCCGAGCCGGTGGCGTAGGCGCGTGTCATCAGCCACTGCGCCACCGTGGCCAACACGCCGATGGCCACCAGCAGCAGCACGCCGTGCAGCGTGTGGCGGTGCAGGCCGCCGCTGGCCAGCGCCAGCGCCGCGCCGGCCACCACGCCGGCGAGCGAAAAGTAGAGCACGACACGCTCGCCGGGTTCGCCCACGCGGCCCAGCGCCGACACCTGCAGGTAGGCCATGGCCGAGATCAGGCCCGAAAGCAGTGCGATCAGGCCCCCCCACAGCTGTTCCTGTTGCAGGGTCGGGCGCAGCACCAGCAGCACGCCGGCAAAACCGGCCATCACGGCGCTGACGACACGCCCGTCGACACCGGGCTTGCCCGGCCCCAGCAGCAGCGTGCCGCCCATCAGGAAAAGCGCGATCCACACCGGCGCGGTGTAGTTCAGCGTCATCGCCGTGGCCAGTGGCAGCACGCCGATGGCATAGAACCACATGCACAGCGCGGTGGTGCCGCAGGCGCTGCGCCAGAAGTGCATCGCCGGCACCGGCGTGCGCCAGCTCATGCCGAGCCAGCGCAGTGCGCCGGCCATCAGCACCAGACCCATCAGCGAGCGGTAGAAGACGATCTCGCCGGTGCCGTACTGCGCCGACGCGAACTTCACGCACACGCCCATCAGCGCGAACAGCAGCGAGGCCAGCACCATCATCCACGGTGCCGACAGCATGTAGCGGCGGCCGTGCGCTGCCGCGCCGGCCAGCCTCACGGCCTGCCGGGTGCCAGGCCCATCTCGCGCCGGTACCACTCGTGGAAGTGCTGCATGCCGTCTTCCATCGGGCTCTGGTACGGCCCGGCGTCGTCGTCGCCGCGGTCCATCAGCGCACGGCGGCCGGCGTCCATGCGCAGCGCGATTTCGTCGTCCTCGATGCAGGTCTCCATGTAGGCGGCCTGCTGGGCGTCGACGAACTCGCGCTCGAAGGCGGTGATCTCCTCGGGGTAGAAAAATTCCACCAGGTTCATGGTTTTCTGCGGCCCCTGCGGGAACAGCGTGCTCACCACCAGCACGTGCGGGTACCACTCGACCATCACCGTCGGGTAGTAGGTCAGCCAGATCGCGCCCTGCGTCGGCGCTTGGCCGTTGCGGTATCTCAGCACCGCCTTGCGCCAGCGTTCGTAAACCGGCGAGCCGGCTCCCTTGGACGGGTCCACCAGCGCCTTGTTCACGCCCACGGTCTGCACCGAGT
>JAURZK010000033.1 GCA_030653505.1 Rubrivivax sp. | reverse complement strand
TCAAGAACATCAACGACACCCTGAGCCACACCGCCGGGGACGCGGTGCTTGTGGAAACGGCCCGCCGCCTGCGGGCCACAGTGCGCGAGCTGGACACCGTGGCCCGCATCGGCAGCGACGAGTTCGTGGTGCTCATGGAGGAGTTCGACAGCTACAAGCGCCCCATCCAGGCCATCAAGCGCATCCGCCACGAGCTGGCGCAGCCCTTCCTGGTGGAGGGCCAGGAGCTCACCGTCACCGCAAGCATCGGCTTGGCCCTGGGCGAGACCCCGGCCTCAAGCGCCGAGGGGATCCTGCGCAACGCCAACCTGGCCATGCAACGCGCCAAGACCCAGGGCCGGAACCGCATCAAGAGCTTCACCCCGTCCATGCTGCGCCGGACCCAGAGCGTGGGCCGCCTGGAGAACGAGATGGACCGGGCCCTGGCCCGGGGCGAGTTCTTTCTGGAGTTTCAGCCCATCCTCCAGTTGGGCGAGAGCCGCCAGCTTTTCGGCTTTGAGGCCCTGGCCCGCTGGCGGCACCCGGAGCGTGGGCTCATCATGCCCGGCGAGTTCATCCCCGTGGCCGAGGACTCGGGCAAGGTGGTGGAGCTGGGCTACTGGGCCCTGCGCGAGGGCAGCCGCATCCTGAGCAAGTGGCGCGAGCGCTTTCCGCACATGGCGGACGCCGTGCTCTCCGTGAACCTCTCGCCCCAGCAGGTGCCCAAGCTGGACTTCCTGCCGCGCATGCGCGAAATCTTGCAGGACACCGGCCTGCCAGCCAAGAACCTCAAGCTGGAGGTGACGGAGACGGCCCTCATGCAGAGCGGCTCCATGGTCCTGGCCAAGCTGCAAGAGCTGCGCGAGATGGGGGTGAGCTTCTCGGTGGACGACTTCGGCACCGGATACTCCAGCCTGGCCTACCTGACCAGGCTGCCCCTGGACCACCTGAAGATCGACCTCTCCTTCGTGCGCATGCTGGAGGCGGGCAAGGACAACCTGGAGATCGTGCGCACCATCATCCAGCTGGCCACGAGCCTGCGCCTGGACGTGGTGGCCGAAGGCGTGGAGACCCTGGGCCAGCAGACCATCCTCACGGACCTGGGCTGCGAGTACTTCCAGGGCTACCTGTTCTCCCGGCCCCTGGGCGAAGAGCAGGCCGAGGCCTTCATGCAGACCTTCCTGCCCGGTGCCTCCTCCGGCTCGTGAGCCCGTGCCCATGATCACCAGCCTGGCCACCGCAGCCCTTTCGGGAGCGGCCTTTGGGCTGTCCGCAGGCCTCACCCCCGGCCCGCTGCTGGCCCTGGTCATTGCCCAGACCCTGGCCCACGGCCCGCGCGAGGGCGGCAAGGTGGCCCTGGCCCCCCTGCTCACGGACACGCCCATCGTCCTGGCGGCCATCCTGCTGACCAGGAGCGCGGGCGGGCACGGCCCCATCCTGGGGGCCATCACCCTCTGCGGCAGCGCCTTTCTGCTGTATTGCGCCTGGGGCTGCCTCCGCTTTCGGCCGCCCGGCTCCGGACCCGACAAAGGACTTGGGGGCCAGCGCCAGGCAAAAGGGCCAAACAGCATCCGCAAGGGCGTGCTGGCCAATTTCCTGAACCCCGGGCCATATTTGTTCTGGATGACCGTGGGCGCGCCCCTGGCGCTTGAGTCCCTGGGCCTCGGCTGGCTCACCCTGGCCTGCTTCCTGGGCGCCTTTTCCCTGACCATCTGCGCGGCCAAGCTCGGCGTGGCGCTCTTCACCTGGCGCTCCGGGCCGGTGCTGGGCAGCCGGGGCTATGTGCTGGTGATGCGGGGCCTCGGCGGCATGCTGCTCGTCTACGCCGCGCTCTTCGCGCGCGACGGCTCGCGGCTGCTCTTCTCCTAGACAGGCTCTGCGGACCCTGGCGCCGGCGCGTGGACGTGCTCCTCGCCGCCGGGCATGTGCGCGCACTCGCGGAAGACCCGCTTCGGGCAGCAGGCGCAGCGTTCCGGGTCCAGCCGGGGCACCATGTGGGCCAGGGCCAGCCCCTCGGACTCGAAGATGTGCTCGCCGCCCAGGCGCTTCAGGCACATGCCGCGCCGCAGCACCTCCAGCACCTCGCCCTTGAGCGAGCAGAAGAACATGTCCCGGCCCGAGAGCTTGAGGCTCATGGCCTCGTTGAAGAGCATGTGGCAGCCGCTGGCGTCGATGAAGTTGATGCCGGAGCCCACAATGAGGATGTGGCACTGCTCCGGAAAGGTGTCCATGATGCGGTGCAGCTCCTCGGAGATATGGTTCACCGCGCCGAAGAAGATGCTCCCGTCCAGGCGCAGGATCTTGAGCTGCGGGCATTCCTTGAGCTCCTTGCGCAGCACGTTGACGAGCGGATGGCGCGGGTTTTCCGGGTCCGGGGCCAGCACCGTGAAGTTCGGGTGCGAGGTGCGCCGGAGGTACATGAGCAGGGAGAGGATGACCCCGCAGAAGATGGCGAACTCCATCTGCACGAAGAGGATCGCCAGGAAGGTCACGGCCAGGATGCCGGTCTCGTTCTTGTCGGTGCGGATGATGTGCCGGATGCCGTGCCGGTCCACCAGGTTCACGGCCACGAGCAGGATGACCCCGGCCATGGCCGCCACGGGCAGATAGGCCGTGAGCGGGGCCACGAGCAGGACGATGCCGGCCAGGAGCAGGGCCGAGAACACCGCAGCCAGGGGCGTCTTGGCCCCGGCCTCGAAGTTCAGGCCCGTGCGCGTGAAGGAGCCGGACGAGGCATAGGCCGAGAACAGGCTGCCCAGCACATTGGCCAGGCCCTGGCCCACGAACTCGCGCGAGTTGTCGATCATCTGCTGGGAGCGCGCGGACACGGCCCGGGCGATGCTGACGGCCTCGGCCAGGCCGAGCATGGACACGGCCAGGGCGCCGGGCACCAAAAGCCGCATGTCGTCCAGGCCGAAGTCGGGCGGCGTGAAGGGTGGCAGGGACTCGGGCAGCGCCCCCACGAGCCGCACCCCGTGCGCCGGGCCGTCCACAGCCAGGCTGAAGAGGCTGGCCGCGATCAGGGACAGGAGCAGCACCGGCAGCTTGGGCCAGAAGCGCCGGATGACCACGGCCAGGAGCATGGTGCCCGCGCCGATGCCGAGCACAAAGCTGTTGACCTGGGGCAGGGAGCGCAGCATGTGCCCCCAGGTGGCCAGAAAGGTGCCGCTGCGCGGCAGGTCCAAGCCCAGGAAGGCTCCGAGCTGGCTGGTGGCGATGAGGATGGCCGCCCCGGCGGTGAAGCCCGTGACCACGGAATGGGACACGAAGTTGGCCACTGCGCCCAGGCGCGCCAGGCCCAGGCCCAGCTGGAACAGGCCGGTCAGCAGGGTCAGGGTCAGGACCAGGCGGATGTACTCCGCGCTGCCGGGGTCGGCGAAATTGCTGACATTGGCGAAGACCACGAGCGAGATGGCCGTGGTGGGGCCGGAGACCAGGTGGTAGGACGAGCCGAACAGCGCCGCCACCAGGACCGGCACCATGGCCGCATACAGGCCATATACCGGCGGCAGCCCGGCGATGGCGGCAAAGGCCACGCCCTGGGGCAGCACGATGACCGCGCCCGTGAGCCCGGCCCAGAGGTCGGCCTTGAGCGTCCGCCTGTTCACCTGGGGCCACCAGGAAAGGAACGGCAGCTGGCTTATCAGCCGGTCAGCCGTCCTGGCCCAGGGGCCTTTGGGCGGGATGAGTTCGCACTGGTCCATGGGACTCCCGTCAGGTTCGCGGCATTCCCCAATCTTCCACTTACGTAGCCCAAGAAAGGGCTGGGCGCCAGCCTGAACTTGTCCGACGGACCGGACAGACCGGAATATCCCAGAAAAGCCCCTCCAGCCCTGGCTCGCGCGCCCACAGGGCTGGCCGAATTTTCGGATGGAATCGACGCAATCAGGCTTGTTTTTGCGTTGCACATTCCGCAAACATTCGTATTATTATGCCAAAACCATGTGCGTTCCTTTTGGCACATAAGTTGCCAAGCCTTCCATTTTGATCTACGTGTTGAAATACGCTACCAACAGCCCAAACCTCCACATCATCAGAAAGAGGGATATGAGCATGGCAAAAAAAATGAAGACCATGGACGGCAACTCGGCCACCACGCATGTGGCCTATGCCATGAGCGAGGCAGCGGCCATCTACCCGATCACGCCTTCCTCCACCATGGGCGAGATCGCCGACGAATGGGCCGCCAAGGGCCTGAAGAACATCTTTGGACAGGTGGTGAACATCCGCCAGATGCAGTCCGAGGCAGGCGCAGCAGGCGCCGTGCACGGCGCCCTGGCCGCAGGCGCGCTGACCACAACCTTCACCGCCTCCCAGGGCCTCTTGCTCATGATCCCGAACATGTACAAGATCTCGGGCGAACTTTTGCCCGGCGTCTTCCATGTTTCGGCCCGGGCCATCGCGGCCCACGCCCTGTCCATCTTCGGCGACCACCAGGACGTCATGGCCACCCGCCAGACCGGCTTCGCCATGCTGGCCTCCTCCTCGGTGCAGGAGTGCATGGACCTGGCCCTGGTGGCGCACTTGGCCGCCGTTGAGTCCAGCGTGCCCTTCATGCACCTCTTCGACGGCTTCCGCACCAGCCACGAGGTCAACAAGATCGACCTGCTCTTCGAGGAGGAAGCGCGAAGCCTGATCGACGAGGACCTGGTGAAGGCGCACCGCGCGCGCGCCCTCAACCCCGACCGCCCGGTGATGCGCGGCACGGCGCAGAACCCCGATGTCTTCTTCCAGGCGCGCGAGGCGTCCAACCCCTACTACCTGGCCGTCCCCGGCATCGTCAGCGCGTCCTTCGAGCGCTTCGGCGCGCTCACCGGCCGCCACTACAGCCTGTTCGACTACGTGGGCGCGCCCGACGCTGAACGGGTGCTGGTGCAGATGGGCTCGGGTGTCGGCGCGTCCTCCGAGGCCGTGCGCCGCCTGGTGGCCGAAGGCGTGAAGGTCGGCCTCGTCATCGTGCGGCTGTACCGACCCTTCGATGCCGAAGCCTTCGTCGCGGCGCTGCCGCCCAGCGTGCGGGCGATCGCCGCGATGGACCGCAGCAAGGAGCCCGGTGCCCTGGGCGAGCCGCTGTACCAGGACGTCGTCACCGCGTTGGCCGAGGCCTGGCCGGAAGACCGCCGGCTGCCGCGTGTCATCGGCGGGCGTTACGGCCTGTCGTCGAAGGAGTACACGCCGGCCATGGCCAAGGCCGCCCTCGACGAACTCGACGCGCCCAAGCCCAAGCGGCACTTCACGGTCGGCATCTTCGACGACGTGACGAACCTGTCGCTGAAGGTCGACGGTGATTTCGTCACCGAGGCCGCGGGCGTGACACGGGCCGTGTTCTACGGCCTGGGCGCCGACGGCACGGTCGGCGCGACCAAGAACACGGTGAAGATCATCGGCGAGAACACGCCGCTGCACGCCCAGGGCTACTTCGTCTACGACAGCAAGAAGTCGGGCGCCATCACCGTCTCGCACCTGCGCTTCGGGCCGAAGCCGATCACGTCGACCTACCTGATCACGAACGCCGATTTCGTGGCCTGCCACCAGTTCGAGTTCATGGAAAAGCTCGATGTGCTGGCGCTGGCCCGGCCGGGCGCCACCTTCCTGCTCAACACCCCCTACGCGGCCGATGCCGTGTGGGCAATGCTGCCGCGCGAGGCGCAGCAGAGCATCATCGACAAGCAGCTGAAGTTCTACGTCGTCGACGCGCTGGCGGTGGCACAGCAGGCAGGTTTGGGCAGCCGCATCAACACCGTGACGCAGGCTTGCTTCTTCGCCATCTCCGGCGTGTTGCCGCGCGACGAGGCCATCGAGGCGATCAAGGAATCCATCCGCAAGACCTACGGCAAGCGCGGCGAGACGGTGCTGAGCCGCAACTTCGCCGCCGTCGACGCGTCGCTGGCCGCGTTGGGTGAGGTGAAGGTGCCCGCACGGGCCGATGCCGTGGTCTCGCGCCGTCCGGTGGTGCCGCGCGCCGCACCCGACTTCGTGCAACGTGTCACCGCGATGATGCTCGACGGCAAGGGCGATCTGCTGCCGGTGTCGGCCCTGCCGGCCGACGGCACCTTCCCCACAGGCACCACGCAGTGGGAAAAGCGCAGCATCGCGATCGACATCCCGATCTGGGACGAGGTCATCTGCACCCAGTGCGGCATCTGCCCGCTGGTGTGCCCGCACGCCGCGATACGCATGAACGTCTTCCCGGCCGAGGCCATGTCGGGCGCGCCGTCCACCTTCAAGGCCGTGCCCTGGACGCGCAAGGACGGCGGGCCGCTCGACGACATGATGTTCAGCCTGCAGGTGGCCCCCGACGACTGCACCGGCTGCGGCGTCTGCGTCGACGTCTGCCCTTCGCGCAGCAAGCAGGTCGTCAAGCACAAGGCCGTCAACATGGAGCCCAAGCAGGCATACCTGGAAGCCGAACGCGCCAACTACGACTTCTTCCTCGCGCTGCCCGAACTGCGCCCGGGCTTCGACACGATCGACGGGCTGCGCGGCTCGCAGCTGCGCAAGCCGCTGTTCGAGTATTCGGGCGCCTGCTCGGGTTGCGGCGAGACGCCCTACCTGAAGCTGCTGTCGCAGCTCTACGGCGACCACCTCGTGATGGCCAACGCCACCGGCTGCTCGTCGATCTACGGCGGCAACCTGCCCACCACGCCCTGGTCGCAGAACAGCGAGGGCCAGGGCCCGGTGTGGTCGAACAGCCTGTTCGAGGACAACGCCGAGTTCGGTCTGGGCATGCGGCTGGCGCTCGACGCGCAGCGCGACCTGGCGCAGATGCTCGTCGAGCGGCTGCGCGGCCCCATCGGCGACGAGCTCGCCAACGCGCTGCTGCAGGCGCCGCAGGACACCGACGCGCAGATCAAGGCGCAGCGCGAGCGCGTCAAGACGCTCAAGACGCTGCTGGCCCGCGTGGCCAGCTTCGAGGCACAGCAGCTGCTGGCGGTGGCCGACAGCCTCGTCGTGCGCAGCGTGTGGATCATCGGCGGCGACGGCTGGGCCTACGACATCGGCTACGGCGGCGTCGACCACGTGCTGGCCTCGGGGCGCAACGTCAACATCCTGGTGCTGGACACCGAGGTCTACAGCAACACCGGCGGGCAGGCGTCGAAGTCCACGCCGCGCGGCGCGGTGGCCAAGTTCGCCGCGGCGGGCAAGTCCACCGGCAAGAAAGACCTGGGCATGATCGCGATGGCCTACGGCAACGTCTACGTCGCGCAGGTGGCCATCGGCGCGAACCCGGTGCAGACGGTGCGCACCTTCCAGGAAGCGGCGTCGTGGCCCGGGCCCTCGCTCATCATCGCCTACAGCCACTGCATCGCGCACGGCATCGACATGACCACCGGCATGAGCCACCAGCGCGACGCGGTGAAGAGCGGCTACCTGACGCTCTACCACTACGACCCGCGTCTGGGCATGGGCGGCGCCGACCAGCCGCTGAAGCTGGACTCGCGCAAGCCCACCATCCCGCTGGAGCAGTTCACGATGAAGGAGGGGCGCTTCGCGATGCTGGCCCAGGCAGACCCCGCGCGCGCCAAGCTGCTGGCGAAGAAGTCGCAGACCGATGCCGACGCGCGCTGGACGCTCTACGAACAGATTGCCGGCGTGCACCGCACCGTGACCGAACAAGGCGACACGCCGGCCGCCGCCGCCACCAACGAGGAGGGCAAACAATGAGCGTCGATCTTCGCACCCGCTACCTGGGCCTGGAGCTGCGCAACCCCATCGTCGCCTCGGCCTCGCCACTGACGGCCACGGTGGACAGCCTGCGGCGGCTCGAGGACGCCGGCGCCGGCGCCGTCGTGCTGCCCTCGCTGTTCGAGGAACAGATCGAACACGAGGAGATGGCCACGCACGACCTGATGCTCAGCGGCGCCGAGGTGTCGCCCGAGGCACGGGGTTTCTTCCCCGAAATGGCGCCTTCGGCCAGCGCCACCGACAAGTACCTGCAACTGATCGCCGACGCCAAGAAGGCGCTCGGGGTGCCGGTGATCGCCAGCCTGAACGGCTACACGACGGGCGGCTGGACGCGCTACGCCCGCCAGTTCGAGCTGGCCGGTGCCGATGCCGTCGAGCTGAACGTCTACTTCCTCGCCACCGACCTGGCCGACACCAGCGCGGCCGTCGAGCAGCGCTACATCGACCTCGTGTCCTCGGTGTGCGCAGAGACCCGTGCGCCGGTGGCGGTGAAGGTCGCGCCCTACTTCAGCGCGATGGCCAACATGGCGCAGCGCCTCGTGGGCACCGGCGCTTGCGGGCTCGTGCTCTTCAACCGTTTCGTGCAGCCCGACATCATGCTCGAGGAGCTGGAAGTGTCCTCGCACCTGGTGCTGTCGACCTCGGACGAGTTGCGACTCGCTCTGCGCTGGATCGCCATCCTGCACGGCCGCATCGAGACCAGCCTGGCCGCCACCGGCGGCGCGCACACCACCGAGGACGTGCTCAAGCTGTTGCTGGCCGGCGCGGACTGCGTGATGCTCGCGAGCAGCCTGCTCCAGAAAGGGCCGGGCCACGTCGCCACGCTGCTCAAGGGCGTCGAGGCTTGGATGAACGAGCGCGAGTACAGCTCGGTGCAGCAGATGAAGGGTTCGCTGAGCCAGCTGTCCTGCCCCAATCCGGCGGCGTTCGAACGCTCCAACTACATGAAGGCCCTGAGGTCCTATTCGAGCCCCTTCGCATAGCCTACGTACCTCCACGCCCCGACAGCGTTTCACAAACCCAACCGAAGAGGAGTACCCCCATGGCCCTGGTCATCGTTGACGACTGCACCGCCTGCGACGCCTGCAAACCCGTCTGCCCGAACGAGGCGATCAGCGTCGGTTCGCCGATCTATCTCATCGACCCCGACAAGTGCACCGAATGTGTCGGGGCGCACGACGAACCGCAGTGTGTGGACGTATGTCCTGCCGACTGCATCATCCCCGACCCGAAGCACGTCGAGTCACCAGAACAGCTGCAGGCCAAGTACGAGCGGCTGCACGCCTGACGAGCGCACGCTGCATGGCAGCGGCGACCGGGTCACCGCGCCTGCGCCCAGCGCGCGCAGGCCCTTCCTCGAGGAGGGAGCATGAACGGCATCTACAAGAAGGTCGACATCGTCGGCACGTCGTCGGTCGGCTTTTCCGAGGCCATCGAGGTCGCGGTGGAAGAGGCCGGACGCACGCTGCGCGGCATGTCGTGGTTCGAGGTCATCGAGCAGCGCGGCGGCATCCGTGACGGGAAGGTCAGCGAGTTCCAGGTCACCGTGCGCATAGGCTTCAAGGTCGAGCGATGAGCCCCATGGCGGCACGGCTTGCCGTCGCCGCCGTCTGTCGCCAGCTTGACCTGAAACAAGTCTGCGCTGCTGGCGCGCTGTTACGGTGCGCCCTGGCGACGGGACAGGCGAAGTAGGACGCGGCGAAGGAAGCCGCCGTACCGTCGAAAGCGAGGCCGAACCGGCCAGAGGCGGAGGGAGTGTTGTGACGGTGCATCAGGTGAAGCGCGGCCTCGACCTGCCTTTCGCGGGTGAGCCCACCCAGGACATCGAGCCCGCGCGTGACTGCGTTCAGGTGGCGCTGCTCGGCGCCGACTATCCCGGCCTCAAGCCCACCTTCCATGTCCAGCCCGGCGACGCCGTGCTGCGGGGCCAATTGCTGTTCAACGACAAGCAGGTGCCGGGCGTGCGTTTCACCTCGCCGGCTGCCGGCACGGTGAGCGCGCTGAACCGGGGCGAGTACCGTGCCTTCCAGTCGCTGGTGATCGACATCCAGGACGACGACGGCCCGCACGCGCAGGCCGGCTTCACCAGCTTCACGGGCAAGCCGCCTGCGACGCTGGACAACGAGCAGGTGCGCAAGCTGCTCGTCGAGTCGGGCCTGTGGACGGCGCTGCGTGCACGGCCCTATTCCAAGCTGCCCCGCCTGGACTCCACGCCGCGCGCCCTGTTCATCACCGCCATCGACACGCGCCCCCATGCGCCTGACGTGAACACCGTGCTGGCCGACCGCCACGACGACTTCGGCACCGGCGTGGCCGCACTGGCGCAGCTGACCGACGGGCCCACCTACGTCTGCGTGGCCCCCGGCTTCGCCGTCCAGTTGCCGGCCATGCCCAGAGTCTCTGTCGAGGTCTTCGACGGCCCGCACCCTGCAGGCAACGCCGGCACGCACATCCACCTGCTGCGCCCGGTGGACCACGAACGCTGTGTCTGGTACATCGGCTACCAGGACGTCGCCGCCATCGGGCAGCTGTTCAGCACCGGCCGGCTCGACGTTGAGCGCGTGCTGGCGCTGGCCGGGCCCAGCGTGCTGCAGCCGCGCCTGCTGCGCACCCGGCTGGGTGCGTCGGTGGACGTGCTCACGCAGGGCGAGATCGCCCCCGGCGCGCAGCGCATCGTCTCGGGCTCGGTGCTCGACGGCCGCGCCGCCGCCGGCCCCGTGCACGGCTGGCTGGGCCGCTACCACCAGCAGATCACTGCGCTGGCCGAGGCCGTGGAGCGCGAATTCTTCGGCTGGATCAATCCTGTCGGCGACAAGTTCTCGATCTGGGGCGTGGTCGCCGGTGCCTGGGCGCGCAACCCCAGGCTGGCGCTGAACACCACCACCAACGGCGGCCACCGCGCGATGGTGCCCATCGGTTCCTACGAACGTGTGATGCCGCTGGACCTCATGCCCACCTTCCTGCTGCGCGCGCTGCTGATGGGCCAGGACGAACGTGCCGAGAAGCTCGGCGTGCTCGAACTCGACGAGGAAGACCTGGCGCTGTGCACCTTCGTCTGCCCCGGCAAGGCCGAGTACGGCCCGCTGCTGCGCCAGGCGCTCACGCGCATCGAAAAAGAGGCCGCCTGAAATGAAGCCCCCAAGCTCCCTTCGGTCGCTACCCCTCGGGGGGGCTTTTGCTGCGGCCCGGCAGAGCCGGTTCCGCGCGAGGCTTTGGTCCCGGAGCCGTTGATATGCAAGCACTGCGATCCCTGCTAGACCGCGTCGGCAAGCACTTCCACCCGGGGGGCAAGTACGAGCGTTTCTACCCGCTCTACGAAGCGGCCGACACCTTCTTCTACTCGCCGGGCAACGTCACCAAGACGGGGGCCCACGTGCGCGACGCGATGGACCTCAAGCGCATGATGATCCTGGTGGTCATCGCGACGCTGCCCTGCGTCTTCATGGCCTTCTACAACACCGGGCTGCAGGCCAACCTGGCCATCGACCCGGCCAAGGTGGGTGAGCTCGAGGGCTGGCGCCACGCCGTAATGCGGCTGCTGGGCGTGGGTTATTCGCCCGACAGCTTCTTCGGCAACATCGTGCACGGCGGCCTCTACTTCCTGCCGCTGTACGCGGTGACCATGATCGTCGGCCTGTCGCTCGAGGTGATGTTCTCGGTGGTGCGCAAGATCGAGGTCAACGAAGGCTTCTTCGTCACCGGCATGCTGTTCCCGCTGATCCTGCCGCCGACCACGCCGTTATGGCAGTGCGCTCTGGGGGTCGCCTTTGGCGTCGTGCTCGTGAAGGAGGTCTTCGGCGGCACGGGCATGAACTTCATGAACCCGGCGCTGGCCATGCGCGCCTTCCTCTTCTTCGCCTACCCCGCTGCCATCTCGGGCGACAAGGTCTGGGCCGCCGTGCCACCCGGCGCCGCCATCGACGGCTACTCGGGCGCCACCGTGCTGAGCAAGGTGCGCGGGGCTGAAGGCGGCTACGAGTCGGCGTTGGGCTCGTGGTCGAATGCCTTCATCGGCCTGGAACCGGGAAGCATGGGTGAGACCTCGGCGCTGGCCTGCCTGATCGGCGCGGTGATCATCGTCGCCACCGGTGTGGGCTCTTGGCGGCTCATGCTGGCCATGTGCATCGGCACCATCGCCATGGCCACCGGCCTGAACGCCATCGGCTCGGCCACCAACCCCTGGATGAACGTGCCCTTCTGGTGGCACATGGTGATGGGCGGCTGGGCCTTCGCGATGGTCTTCATGGTCACCGACCCCGTCACCTGCCCGCACTCGGACACCGGGCGCTGGATCTACGGCATCTTCGTCGGCGCCCTGGTGGTGCTGATACGCGTCTTCAACCCGGCCTACCCCGAGTCGGTGATGCTCGTCATCCTGTTCATGAACGTGGTGGCGCCGACCATCGACCACTTCATCGTGCAGGCCAACATCCGCCGGAGGCTTGCTCGCCGTGGCTGAAACCCAGACCCGTGATGTGAACTCGGTGCGCTACACCGTGGTCTTCGCCACGGTGGTGTGCGTGATCTGCGCGGCACTCATCGCGACCGCCGCCGTGCTCACCAAGCCCGGCCAGGTGGCCAACGCGCTCCTCTACAAGGAAAAGAACGTGCTGCTCGCCGCCGGCCTCATCGAGCCCGGCGCGAAGGTCACCACGGCGCAGGTCGAGGCGATCTTCAAGCAGTCCATCCAGGCCCGGCTGGTGGACCTGGCCACCGGCGAACTGCTGCCCGAAACCACCGGCGACGCACGCCGCTACAACCAGCGCGCCGCGCGCGATGACCCCGCCACCAGCCGCGTGGCACCCGTGAACAGCGCCGGCGTGCGGCGGATACCGAACCAGGGCATCGTCTACCTGGTCAAGAAGGGCGAGGCCGTCGACCAGATCGTGATCGCCGTCGAGGGCCTTGGCATGTGGGGCACGATCTACGGCTTCATGGCGCTGGCACCCGACGGCAACACCATCCGCGGCCTGACCTATTACGACCAGCGCGAGACCCCCGGCCTGGGCGGCGAGATCGCCAACCCGAGCTGGCAGGCGCTGTGGCGCGGCCGCAAGGCCTTCGATGCCAACTGGGAAGTCGGCATCCAGGTCATCAAGGGCCAGGCCGGCCCGCCCGAGACCGACCCGATGCACGTCGACGGGCTGTCGGGGTCCACCATCACCAGCAAGGCCGTCACGCAACTCGTGCGCTTCTGGCTCGGTGACCAAGGCTACGGCAAGTTCCTCAAGAAGTTCCGCGAAGGAGCACAAGCATGAGCGCTGTACCCGGCGACATCGTGCCGGCGGCCCCGAAGCCGTCGTCGCGCTTCGGGCCCCGGCAGCGGGCCATCCTGTTCGACCCGGTGCTGCTGAACAATCCCATCGGCGTGCAGGTGCTGGGCATCTGCTCGGCGCTCGCGGTCACCACCTCGGTAGCCAAGGCGCTGGTGATGAGCGCCGGCGTGATGCTCGTGGGCATGCTGGCCAGCCTGGCCGTGAGCCTGGTGCGCAACCACACGCCCTCGTCGATCCGCCTCATCGTGCAACTGGCCATCATCGCCACACTGGTGATCGTCTTCGACCAGGTGCTCAAGGCCACGCTCTACGAGCTGTCGCTCGAACTGAGCGTGTTCGTCGGCCTGATCATCACCAACTGCATCGTGCTGGGCCGCGCCGAAGGCTTCGCGATGAGCAACCCGCCCTGGGAATCGGCGCTCGACGGCCTGGGCAACGGCATGGGTTATGCCGTCGTGCTGGTGATCGTGGGCTTCCTGCGTGAACTGCTCGGCGCAGGCAAGGTGTTGGGCTTCACCATCCTGCCGCAGATCAAGGACGGCGGCTGGTACGAGCCCAACGGCATGATGCTGCTGGCGCCGTCGGCGCTGTTCATCATCGGCCTGCTGATCTGGGCGCTGCGCACCTGGAAGCCGCAGTTGCAGGAAAAATCCTGATGGAACACTACATCAACCTGGCCCTGCGGTCGGCCTTCCTGGAGAACATGGCCCTGGCCTATTTCCTGGGCATGTGTTCCTTCCTGGCCTGCGCGAAGAAGGTCGAAACGGCCATCGGCCTGGGCGTGGCGGTGGTCTTCGTGCAGGTGCTCACGGTGCCGCTGAACAACCTGATGCTGAGCTACCTGCTGGCCGAAGGTGCACTGTCCTGGTTGCACCCCTCGCTGGCCACCATCGACCTCAGCTTCCTGTCCTTCATCCTCTTCATCGCCACCATCGCCGCCGCCACGCAGGTGGTGGAAATGGCGGTGGAACGCTACGCACCGGAGCTCTACAACTCGCTGGGCGTCTTCCTGCCGCTGATCGCGGTGAACTGCGTCATCCTGGGCGGCTCGCTCTTCATGCAGGAGCGCACCTACAACCTGCCCGAGAGCGTCGTCTTCGGCATCGGTTCGGGCGGCGGCTTTGCCATCGCCATCATCGCGCTGGGCGCCATACGCCAGAAGCTCGAGTACTCGAACGTGCCCGCCGGCCTGCGCGGCCTGGGCATCACCTTCATCACCACGGGGCTGATGTCGATGGCCTTCATGGTGTTCTCGGGCATCCAGCTCTAGGAAAGCGACATGTTATCCATCGGTCTGGCGGTCGTGATGTTCACCGCGGTGGTGCTGATGCTCGTCGCGCTGCTGATGGTGGCGCGCAGGAAGATGGTGCCCAGCGGCGCTGTCTCCATCACCGTCAACGAAGACGAGTCCAAGGTCATGAAGGTCGCCGCCGGCGGCACGCTGCTGGGCGCGCTCACCGACAACAAGATCTTCATCCCTTCGGCCTGCGGCGGCAAGGGCACCTGCGGTGTGTGCGAGGTCATCGTCAAGGACGGCGGCGGCGCCATCCTGCCCACCGAGACCGGTTTCATCTCGCGCAAGGAGGCCAAACACGGCTGCCGGCTGGCCTGCCAGGTAAAGGTCAAGCGCGACATGCGTATCGAGGTGCCGGCCGAGATCTTCAGCGTCAAGAAGTGGAACTGCAAGGTGCTGAGCAACCGCAACGTCTCCACCTTCATCAAGGAGTTGAAGCTCGAATTGCCGCCCGGCGAGGAAGTGCCCTTCCGTGCCGGCGGTTACGTACAGATCTCGTGCCCGCCGCACGAACTGAATTACCGCGACATCGACATCGACGAGCAGTACCACCCCGAGTGGGACAAGTTCGACCTGTGGCGTTTCAAGTCGGTGGTTGCCGAGCCGGTGGAGCGCGGCTATTCGCTGGCCAGCTTCCCGCTCGAGAAGGGTATGCTGCTCTTCACCATCCGCATCGTCTTCCCGCCGAACTACGACGACAAGATCCCGCCCGGGAAGATGAGCTCCTATCTCTTCCACCTGAAGCCGGGCGACCACGTCACGGTGGCGGGACCCTTCGGCGAGTTCTTCGCGCGCGACACCGACAAGGAGATGTGCTTCGTCGCCGCCGGCGCGGGCATGGCGCCGATGCGCAGCCACATCTTCGACCAGCTCATCCGCCTGAAGACAAAGCGCACGATGACGTTCTGGTACTCGGCGCGCAACCTCTCGGAGGTGTTCTATGTCGAGGAATTCGACAAGCTGCAGGCCGAGCACCCGAACTTCAAATGGCACATCGTGCTGTCCGAACCGCGGCCCGAGGACAACTGGACCGGCCCGGTGGGCCTGGTGCGCCACAAGGTGCTGCGCGACCAGTTCCTGGCCAAGCACCCGGCGCCCGAAGACATCGAGTACTACCTTTGCGGCCCCGATGTCATGAACAAGGCGGTCATCAAGATGTGCTTGGAGATGGGCGTCGACCGCGAGAACATCATGCTCGACGACTTCGGTCTGTGACGGGCAAGGAGACAAATACCATGAAACAAGCCGTTCAAGCGGTCATCGACGACAAGGCAGGCACCGACGAGCTCATCACCGTGGACGCCGGCGCGCTGGTCATCGAGGCGGTGGCCGTGATGGCCGATCGCCACGTCGGCGCCGTGCTCATCCGCAACGAGGACGGGCTGGTCGACGGCATCTTCACCGAGCGCGACCTGCTCACCCGCGTGGTGCATGCCGGCCGCGACCCGAAGACGACGTCGATCTCGATGGTGATGACACGCGAGGTGCGTTTCGTCTCGCCCGGCACCACCGTTGAGGCCGCGCTGGCGCTGATGCATGTCAACCGTCACCGCCACCTGCTGGTGATCGACGGGCCGCGAGTCTTCGGCCTGCTGTCGATGCGCGACCTCACCTACCACCTCATCCGCCACGGCGAGGGCCGGCTGGAAGCCGAGATCCGCGGCGCCGGCGACGTCGCGGCGACCTGACCCCATGCCCAAGCCGCACACACTGGAGAACCCCATGGACACGATGCTCCGTCTCGGCCGGCGCCGCTTGCTGGGTGCGGCAGGCGCCTTCGGTGCGCTGGCCCTGGTCGGCTGCACCGACACACGCACTGCGCCACCCGCAGCCGCCAGCGGCCAGCGCTTCAGCGGCCAGACCATGGGCAGCAGCTACACCGTGCGCCTGTCCGGCACGGCGCTGAGCCCGGCCCGGCTCGAGGCGCTGCAGGCCGACGTGCAGGACGCGCTCGACGCCGTCGACCATCGCATGTCGCTCTACCGCCCGGACTCCGAGCTGATGCGCTTCAACCGCCATGCCGCGCACTCGCCGCTGGCGCTGTCACGCGAGCTGATGACGGTGCTGCACGCCGGCCAGCGCGTGGCCGCGCTCACCGACGGTGCTTTCGACATCACCGTCGCGCCGCTGGTGCTGGCCTGGGGTTTCGGACCCGACGCCCGACGCGGCCTGCCCGATGCACAGGTACTGCAGCAAGGGCGCGCCGTCATGGGTCATGGCCGTCTTCGGCTAGACCTGGCCAATGGCCTGGCCACCAAGGGGCTGCCCGGGATGCAGGCCGACCTCGGCGGCATCGCCAAGGGTTACGGCGTCGACCGCGCAGCACAGGTGCTCGAGTCCCAGGGCGCGACCGACTTCATGGTCGAGGTCGGTGGCGAGGTGCGCACCGCCGGCCACAACGCCCAGGGCCGTCCGTGGCAGATCGGCATCGAGGAGCCCGACGCGGCGCCGCAGCGCGCGCGCCTAGTCGTGCCGCTGTCGGGGCAGGCCATGGCCACGTCGGGCGACTACCGCATCTACTTCGAGGAGGGGCAGCGCCGCTATTCCCACGAGATCGACCCCCGGCAAGGTGAACCCATCGCTCACGGCCTGGCGTCGGTGACCGTGGTCGCAGCAGACTGCATGCAGGCCGACGCGCTGGCCACGGCGCTGATCGTGATGGGCCTGGAGCCCGGGCTGGCGCTGGCCAGGCAGCAGGGCATCGCGGCGCACTTCATCGTGCGTGGTGCCGACGGCCGCCTCGTCGACCATGCCACCGAGGCCTTCGCCGCGCTGCGCACGTCGGCCACGGCCTGAACAACCTCACGGCGATGGATCTCTCGGCCCTGCTCCCCGTCTTCCTCGTCGTCCTGGCGCTGCTCGGCCTGGGCGTGCTGGGCATGGCCGTGGGCGTGATCTTCAAGCGGCCCTGCCTGCGCGGTTCCTGCGGCGGGCCGGCGCTGCACACGGTGGGCGGCGAAAAAATCTCCTGCGCCACCTGCCCCAACCGCAAGCGCGGCGCGGCCGACGGGGCTTAAGCCGCCGCGGCGTCGCCGTCGATCAGCTGCTGCAGGCCCACCGGGTCGGTGATCTGGATCTGGCGGTGGCGCACGAAGAGCAGGCCGTCGGCCTGGAACTTCGAGAACGTGCGGCTCACGGTTTCCAGCTTCAGCCCGAGGAAGCTGCCGATCTCCTCGCGGCTCATGCGCAGCACCACCGAAGAAGACGAGAAGCCGCGCGTCTGCAGCCGGTGCGTCAGGTTCAGCAGGAAAGCGGCCAGCCGCTCTTCGGCATGCATGCTGCCCAGCAGCAGCATCACGCTGTGGTTGCGCACGATCTCGCGGCTCATGATGCGGTGGAACTGCTGCTGCAGCGAAGTGATCTGCAGCGACAGCGCCTCGAGGTCGGCGTAGGGGATGACGCAGATCTGCGAATCCTCCAGCGCCACGGCGTCGACCTCGTGGCGCCGTGTGCCGATGCCGTCCAGCCCGATGAGCTCGCCGCCCATCTGGAAACCCGTGACCTGCTCGCGCCCGTCCTTCGACGCGATGCAGGTCTTGAAGAAGCCCGTCCAGACGGCATAGACACACTCGAAGCGGTCGCCGGTCTGGAACAGCTTTTCACCCCGCGCCACCTTGTGGCGCGACGTCACCATGTGCTCGTCGACCTGCGACAGCTCGGGCAGCGTCAGCCCCACGGGCAGGCAGATCTCACGCAGGTTGCAGGCCGAGCACAACACCGTCGTGCAGGGAGAGTGCGGGAGCTTGGCTACGCGCTGGTCCATGGAGTTTCCGGTTCCTGGGCGGCTCACGAACATGCGTCTCGCCCTGGCCGGAATGCTAGAGCCATGGAAAACCCTCACCTTGCCTTAACTCAAGGCATCGACGAACTTTGGACGCACCTGCGTGGCGCAAAGCTGCCCGGGAAAGTGATCTGCATCAAACCTTGTCAAGGGCTCGCCGATAGAGTCGCAGCCTGTCCCACCTGCCCAGGAGATGGACTTGGCCATGCGAGTAGGACTCTTCGTCACCTGTCTGGCCGATCTGATGCGCCCCAGCGTCGCCTTCGCCGCCGTGAAGCTGCTGGAAGACGCGGGCTGCACGGTGGCGGTACCCCAGGCGCAAACCTGCTGTGGCCAGCCGGCGCTGAACAGCGGCGACAGCGTCGACGCGCGGCAGATCGCGATGAAGGTCATCGCGGCCTTCGAGGGTTTCGACGCCGTCGTCGGCCCTTCGGGTTCGTGCATGGGCACCCTGCGCCACGACTACCCGGCGCTCTTCTCGGGCACCGCGCCGGAAGACGCCGCCTGGCGCCAACGCGCCGAAGACCTGTCGCGCCGCAGCCATGAGTTGACGAGCTTCCTCGTCGACGTGCTGAAGGTGCCGACCGTGGCCGCGCGCTACGACGGCACCGTGACCTACCACGACAGCTGTGCGGGGCTGCGTGAGCTGGGCATCAAGCGCCAGCCGCGCCAGTTGCTGGCCGGCGTGCAGGGCCTGAAGCTGGTGGAGATGGAAGGCACGGAAGAGTGCTGCGGCTTCGGCGGCACCTTCTGCGTCAAGTACCCCGAGATCTCGACCAAGATGGTCGACGACAAGATCAAGCACGTGCAGGACAGCTGCGCCACGACGCTGCTGGGCGGCGACCTGGGCTGCCTGCTGAACATCGCCGGGCGCATGAAGCGCCAGGGCATACCGGTGCGTGTGCTGCACACGGCCGAGGTGCTGGCCGGCATGGGTGCCGCACCCGCGATCGGCGAGGCCCAGGGCGAAGGGGAGGCTCGCTGATGCACGCGCCGACCAACACCTTCCCGCAGCGTGTGACCGTCGCGTTGCACGACAAGCGCCTGCAGGCCGCGCTGAACCACGCCAGTGGCGGCTTCGTCGCCAAGCGCGCGGCGCAGGTGGCGGCGCTGCCCGAGTACGAGGCCTTGCGCGAACGGGCGCGCGAGGTCAAGGAACACGTGCTGGCCAACCTCGACGGCTACCTCGAACGTTACGAGGCCGAGGTCACCCGCCGCGGCGGCCACGTGCACTGGGCATCGACCGCCGAAGACGCGCGCGAGATCATCCTCTCCATCTGCAAGCGTGTCGGCGCCAAGACCATCACCAAGGGCAAGTCGATGGTCAGCGAGGAGATCGGCCTCAACGACGCGCTGGAAGCCGCGGGCCACAAGGTGGTCGAGACCGACCTCGGCGAATACATCATCCAGCTCGCGCACGAACCGCCCAGCCACATCATCGTGCCGGCCGTGCACAAGACACGCGCGCAGGTGGCCGACCTCTTCGACACCGCGCACCGGCCGCTGGGCTACACCAAGCACCTCACCGAAGTGAGCGAGATGGTGAACGAGGCGCGCCAGGTGCTGCGCCGCCACTACTTCGAGGCCGACGTCGGCATCACCGGCGGCAACTTCCTGGTCGCCGAGACCGGCAGCAGCATCATCGTCACCAACGAAGGCAACGGCGACCTGACGCAGACGCTGGCGCGTGTGCACATCGTCACCAGCGGCATCGAACGCGTGGTGCCGACGCTCGACGACGCCACCACCTTCCTGCGCCTGCTGGCGCGCAGCGCCACGGGGCAGGAGACCGAGACCTACACCACCGTCAGCACCGGCCCGCGACGCCGTGGTGATCAAGGACACGACCTCGACGGGCCGGAGGAATACCACGTGGTGCTGGTCGACAACGGCCGCTCGAAGATGCTCGGGGGTGCCTTCCGCGAGATGCTGCGCTGCATCCGCTGTGGCGCCTGTCTGAACCACTGCCCCGTCTACACCGCGGTGGGCGGGCACGCCTACGGCTGGGTCTACCCGGGGCCGATGGGTTCGGTGCTGACGCCGCTGATCAACGGCATCGAGAAGGCCTACGACCTGCCGAACGCGTGCACGCTCAATGGCCGTTGCCAGACGGTGTGCCCGGTGAAGATCCCGCTGCCCGGGCTGCTGCGCGAGATACGCCGCCAGCAGTTCGCCGGCGGCATGACGCACTGGCCGGTGAAGCTGGCACTGCAATCCTGGGCCTGGGTGGCCAAGCGCGCGCCGCTCTACCACGCGCTGATGGGCCTGGCCATGCCGGTGATGCACCGGCTTGGGCGCCGGCGTGGCGCGCTGAGTTCATTGCCGCTGGCCGCCGGCTGGACCGATACACGCGACCTGCCCGCGCCACAGGGCCAGACCTTCCAGCAGGCCTGGAAGCAGCGCAAGGGGGCACGCTCATGAATGCAGGCAGCGGCAGCGGCCGCGAGAAGGTGCTGGCTCAGATTCGCCAGTCGCTGGGCCGCAGCGGCCCGGCGGCTTCGCCCATCACGCCCCTGCCCGGCCCGGGCCCCATCCCGGCCTTCGCCGGTGACGTGGTCGAGCGTTTCGTCGCCAAGATGATCGAGAAGGCGGCGACGGTCGAGCGCCTGGCATCGATGGACGACGTGGGCGCGGCGGTGGCGCGCTACATCGCCGCCGTCCCGGCGCCGCCGCAGGTGCGGGCTTCTGGCGCCTTGCGCGCGCTGGCGTGGCCCGAGGGCCTGCAGGTGCAGTACGGCGCTGCGGTGCGCGAAGACCTCAGCAGCGTCACGCCCTGCTTCGCAGCGGTGGCCGAGTCGGGCGGCATCGTCACGCTCTCGGGCGCCGAGACACCCAGCACGCTGAACTTCGTGCCCGACAACCACATCGTCGTCGTGCACACGGCGCAGGTGGTGGCCCACTTCGAAGACCTGTGGGCGAAGTGGCGCGCCACCGGCCAGCCGATCCCGCGCACGGTGAACATCGTCTCGGGGCCTTCGCGCACGGCCGACATCGAACAGACCATACAGCTCGGCGCCCATGGGCCGCGACGTCTGCACATCCTGCTCGTCGCCGGCTGACGCTGGGCCGCAAATGCACGTCACCACGACGGGTGGTTTGGCCCTTTCGGCGTCCTTGAATTGCCTGCGGGTATGCCTGGGGGCGGCCAGCCCCACAAACTGACCTGGATCAAGCACCAAAGGCTGCACTGCCGGGAGCATGCGCTGCCAAGGTGGGCCACGGGAACAGGAGACAACGGATGAACCTCGGAATGCAGGCGCTGCTGGCTTTCACCCCCATCGGGCTGTCGGGCATCTTGCTCGTCGGCCTGGGCTGGCCCGCCAAGCGGGCCATGCCCATCGTCTACGTCGTCACGGCGGCCATCGCGCTGATGTTCTGGGGCGTCAGCTTCAACCGCATCGCCGCGGCCACGCTGGAAGGGCTGATCATCACCGTGCAGGTGCTGTGGATCATCTTCGGCGCGCTGCTGCTGCTGAACACGCTCAAGCATTCGGGCGGCATCGCCAGCATCCGCAGCGGTTTCACACGCATCAGCCCTGACCGGCGTGTGCAGGTCATCCTCATCGCCTGGCTCTTCGGCTCCTTCATCGAAGGCGCCTCGGGCTTCGGCACGCCGGCCGCGGTGGCCGCGCCGCTGATGGTGGCGGTGGGCTTCCCGGCGCTGGCCGCGGTGATGTTCGGCATGATGATCCAGAGCACGCCGGTTTCCTTCGGGGCCGTGGGCACGCCGCTGATCGTCGGCGTCCAGGGCGGGCTGGCGCGCGACCAGATGACCACTGCGCTGCAGGCGCAGGGCCAGGGTTGGGCCGATTTCTTCAACGTCATCGTCAGCCAGGTGGCCATCCTGCACGCCATCTGCGGCACCATGATCCCGGTGTTGCTGGTGGTCTTCATGACGCGCTACTTCGGGCGCAACAAGTCGTGGACCGAAGGTCTGGCCATCCTGCCCTTCGCGCTGTTTTCGGCCTTCGCCTTCACCATCCCCTATGCCCTGGCCGGCGTTTTCCTGGGGCCCGAGTTTCCTTCGCTCCTCGGTGCGCTGATCGGCCTGGGCATCGTGTCGCTGGCCGCGCGTGCCGGTTTCCTGGTGCCCAAGAAGATCTGGGACTTCGCCCCGGCGAAAGAGTGGCCCGCCGAGTGGATGGGCAGCATCGAGATGAAGCTCGACGAGATCGGCGCCCGCAAGATCCCTACCTTCGTGGCCTGGCTGCCCTACCTGCTGCTGGCCGGCATCCTGGTGCTCAGCCGCACCGTGCCGTCCTTCAAGAACGCGCTGACTTCCGTGGCCTGGAGCACCAAGAACATCCTCGGGGAAACCGGCATCAGCGGTGGCTTCCAGCCGCTCTACCTGCCCGGCGGCATCCTGGTCTTCGTCTGCCTCGTCACCGTCTTCCTGCACAAGATGAACTGGGCCGACTTCGGCAAGGCGGCCAAGGAATCCAGCGGCACGCTGCTCGGTGCGGGCTTCGTGCTGGTGTTCACCGTGCCCATGGTGCGCATCATGATCCAGTCGGGCGTGAACGTGAACGAACTCAAGAGCATGCCCATCGCCATGGCGACCTGGGTGGCCGCCTCGGTGGGCGAGGTCTACCCCTTCTTCGCGCCCACGGTGGGTGCACTGGGTGCCTTCCTCGCGGGCTCGAACACGGTGTCCAACCTCATGCTCAGCCAGTACCAGTACAGCGTGGCACAGGCCATCGGCGTCAGCGGCGCCACCATGGTGGCGGCGCAGTCGGTGGGCGCGGCGGCAGGCAACATGATCGCCATCCACAACGTCGTGGCGGCTTCGGCCACCGTGGGCGTGATGGGGCGCGAAGGCCTGACGCTGCGGCGCACGGTGATCCCGACCATCTACTACGTGGTGCTCGCCGGCACGCTGACGATGATCAGCATGTACGTGCTGAAGATCGGTGACCCGCTGCTGGGCGTGGCATTGAAGTGAAGCCGGCGACGGCTGGCGGCTCATTGCGGACGTTCGCTGGCGTCGTCGTTTCGCGCTCGTGGGTCCGTGCCGACCGCGGCAGGCGGTACCCGGCGGCGTCGCCGACTGTGGCGGCCTTCGCTTCGCTCAGGCTGCCCTGCGCTGCTCGCCTCGAGGGCGTGCCGCATAACTCGC
>JAURZK010000163.1 GCA_030653505.1 Rubrivivax sp. | reverse complement strand
GGCCTTGATGGCCGCGGCCAGCGCGCCCGTGGGTTCACCACCACCGGCGGGCTTCATGCAGTTCCAGAAGAAGCTGTGGTTCCAGACCTGGGCCGAGTTGTTGTAGATGCCGCCGCTGGACTTCTTGATGATGTCCTCGAGCGCCATCGCCTCGAACTCGGTGCCCTTCTGCAGGTTGTTCAGGTTCACCACGTAGGCGTTGTGGTGCTTGCCGTGGTGGAACTCCAGCGTCTCTTTGCTGTAGTGGGGTGCCAAGGCGTCGATGGCGTAAGGCAGGGCGGGCAGGGTGTGTTCCATGGTGCGGTTCCTCTTGGCTGGGTATTGAGCTCAGGACAGCCTGGCATTGTAGGCACCCGCCATCACGCGGTCGGTGGCAGGGGCTCCACGCGCTGCACCTGCATTTGCGCGCGGCCGTCGACCCACACGGCGCGGACGGGCTGGCCGGCGTGCAGGGACAGCGCCGACACCACGGCGCGGCCGTCGGCGGCCTCGACCCAGGCGTAGCCGCGCTGCAGCACGCGGTGCGGGTCATGCCCCTGCAGGCGCTGCGATGCGGCCTCCAGCCGCAGTCGCTCGGTTTGCAGATGGCCGGCCAGTGCGCGCGCCAGGCGCTGGGCCAGGCGTGCGGGTGCTTCCGACATGCGTACTTGCCGCGCCTGTACCGCACGGCGCAGGCGGCCGGCCAGTTCAACCAGGCGCTGCGACTGGCCCGCCAGGCCCCGCGCCGGCTGCCCCAGGCGCAGCGCCAGCGTGTCCAGCCGCTGCGCGCGCACCTGCAGCGTGCGCTCCAGGGCACGCTGCAGTTGCAGCGCACGCGCCTGCACCGTGGCGAGCGCTTCGTCACGCGCCGGCGCCGCCAGCTCGGCCGCGGCCGTGGGCGTGGGCGCGCGCAAGTCGGCGGCCAGGTCGCACAGCGTGATGTCGGTTTCGTGGCCGACCCCGCAAACCACTGGCAGCGGGCTGGCCGCCACGGCCTGCACCACACGTTCGTCGTTGAAGGCCCAGAGGTCTTCCAGCGAGCCGCCGCCACGCACCAGCAGCAGGATGTCGACCTCGTTGCGCACGCCGGCCAGCCGCAGCGCCGCCGCGAGCGCGGCGGGTGCCTCCGCCCCTTGCACCAGGCTCGGGTAGAGCACCACCCGCACCTGCGGCGCGCGCCGCTGCAGCGTGCTCAGCACGTCGTGCAGCGCCGCCGCACCCAGCGACGTGACGACACCGATGGCGCGCGGATAGGCCGGCAGCGGACGCTTGCGCGCAGCGTCGAACAGGCCCTGCGCCTCCAGCTTGGCGCGCCGGCGCAGGAACTCCTCGTACAGCGTGCCGGTGCCCAGGCGCTGCAGCGACTCGACCACCATCTGCAGTTCACCGCGCGCTTCATAGATGCCCAGGCGCCCGCGCACCTCGACCTGCTGGCCGTCGGCGGGCGCGAAGTCCACCAGCGTCGCGGCGCGGCGGAACATGGCGCAGCGCAGCAGCGCAGGGGCACCGTCGATGTCCTTCAGCGCGAAGTAGCAGTGGCCGCTGCCGGCGCGCGAGAACCCCGAAAGCTCGCCGCGCACGGCCACCGCGCCGAAGCGCGCGGAGATGGCATCGCCGGTGGCCAGAAGCAGCGCAGCCACACCCCAGGGCAGGCGCGCCGGCTGGGCTTCTGCGGGCTCAGCCATGCCACACGCGGTGGCCCGCCGGCCGCTTGAACTCCACAGGCCTGCGGGTTGCACCCCAGCTCAGCCCAGCCCCCTTCACGAAACTGTCATGATCGTGCAAGCCATTGATTTGCATGAAGAATATGCTGCCTAAAATTTCAGCACCCGCGGCCGGGGCGCAGCCGGGCGTGTTCTGGCGCAGTTCGGGGGCCGCTTGCCCACAGAGATATCCACAAGTTCGGTGGACAGCTGCGGGCCCATGAACGCGAATGCAAGCGTACGCAAGGGCGCTGGAGGCGCGGGCCCCATCGGACATAATCCCGCCCGTCGCCGGCCGCATGCCGGCCGAACTTCCACCCGCCTTCGCGCGCCGAAACCCCTTGCTGTCCATCATACAAGCGGCCGGTTGGCCGATCTGGCCCCTGATCCTGAGCTCGATCGTGGCGCTGGCCCTCGTCATCGAGAGGCTCTACCACCTGCGCACACCCCTGGTGGCGCCGCCTTCGCTGCTCGACGAGGTCATCGGCGTCACGCGCACCAGCTTGCCGCCGGCCGACGTCGTCAACAAGCTGGCCGAGAACTCGGTGCTGGGCGGCGTGCTGGCCGCGGGGCTGCGCAGCGTCATCGCCGAACCGCGCATCCCCGAGGCCAACCTGCGCCAGGCCTTCGAAAATGCCGGCCGCAGCGCCGTGCACAACCTCGAGCGTTACCTCAACACCCTGGGCACGATCGCCGCGGCGGCGCCGCTGCTGGGCCTGTTCGGCACCGTGGTGGGCATGATCGAGATCTTTGGCTCGCAGGCGCCCACCGGCACGCCCGGGGGCAACCCGCAGCAACTGGCGCACGGCATCTCGATTGCCCTCTACAACACCGCCTTCGGGCTGATGATCGCGATACCTTCGCTGATGTTCTACCGCTACTTCCGCGGCCGCGTCGACGAGTTCCAGCTCGGCCTCGAACTGGCATCGGAACGCATGGTGCCGCACCTGATGCGCTTCACGGTGCGCACCCCGAACTGAGGCAGCGGGCGACATGAAGTTCAGCCGCCGCCGCATGGAAGAGCCGGAGATCAACCTGATCCCGTTCATCGACGTGCTGCTGGTGGTGCTGATCTTCCTGATGCTGTCCACCACCTACTCGCGTTTTACCGAGTTGCAGATCAACCTGCCCGCCGCGGATGCCGAAAAGCTGAGCGAGCGCCCCGCCGAGGTACTGGTGGCCGTGGCGGCCGACGGCCGCTACGCCGTCAACCGCAAGACGGTGGACGGGCGCAGCGTCGAAGTGCTCACCGCCGAACTCAGCGCCGCGGCGCGGGGCCGTCCCGACACCGTGGTCATCATCTCCGCCGATGCCATGGCCGCGCACCAGGCGGTGATCAACGTGCTCGACGCCGCGCGCCGCGCCGGCCTCGCGCGGCTGACCTTCGCGGCCCAGTCGGGCAACACGCCCGTCCGTTGAAGGCCTGGCTCGAAGCCCTGGCAGCACGCCTGTGGTGGCGTACACCACCCGGCCTGCTGGCCTGGGCGCTGTGGCCGCTGTCGCTGTTGTATGCCGGGCTGCGTGCGCTGCACACGGCGCGCCAGCATCCGCAGCTGCTGCCGGTGCCGGTGCTGGTGGTGGGCAACCTCGTCGTCGGTGGCGCGGGCAAGACACCGACGGTGATCGCCATCGTGCAGGCCCTGCAGGCGCGCGGGCACCGGCCGGGCATCGTCTCGCGCGGCCACGGCCGGCAGGACCACGGCGCGCGTGCGGTGGCCGCCACCGACAGCCCGACTGACGTCGGCGACGAACCCCTGCTGCTGCAGCGGCGCTGCGGCGTGCCGTTGTGGGTGGGCAGCGACCGCGTCGACGCCGGTCGCCGGCTCTGCGCCGCGCAGCCCGAGGTCGACGTGCTGGTCGCCGACGACGGCCTGCAGCACACCCGACTGGCGCGCCGTGCTGAACTCGTGGTGTTCGACGAACGTGGCATCGGCAACGGCCTGTTGCTGCCTGCCGGGCCGCTGCGCGAGCCGCTGCCGTCTGCGCCCATGCCGCTGCGCCGTGTGCTCTACACAGCCGGCCGCCGCAGCACGCCGCTGCCCGGCGCGCTGGCCACGCGGCGCATCAGCCGGGTCTGGCCTCTGGCGGCATGGCACGCGCAAGACATCTCGCAGGCGCGGCCGCTGACCGACCTGCTGGGCCGTCCGCTGCTTGCCGCTGCCGGCATGGCCGCGCCGCAGAAGTTCTTCGACATGCTGGACGCCGCCGGCCTGCAGTGCACCGCCTTGCCACTGCCCGACCACCACCGCTACGACACCCTGCCCTGGCCGGCGGACGGCACTGCCGATGTGCTGGTGACGGAAAAGGATGCCGTCAAGCTTGCGCCACAGCACATGGGCCGCACGCGGGTGTGGGTGGTGCCGCTAGACTTCGACATCCCTGCCGCGCTGGTCGACGACATCGTGGCCCTGCTCTTCGCACCGCAAGCTGCCCCCCTGCCATGACCCTGGACCACCGCCTCATCGACCTGCTGGTCTGCCCTGTCTGCAAAGGGCCGCTGGAAATGCGGCGCGACGCCGAGTCGCGGCCCACCGACCTCGTCTGCCCGGCCGACCGGCTGGCCTTCCCCATCCGCGACGGCATCCCGGTGATGCTGGAAAGCGAAGCCGGCCCGCTCGACGGCCCCGCCGCCGCGGCCTGAGCCGGGCGATGGCGCCGGCCCTGCCCTTCACGGTGCTGGTGCCGGCGCGCCTGGCGTCGACACGTCTGCCGAACAAACCGCTGGCCGACATTGCCGGCCTGCCCATGGTGGTGCGTGTGGCGCAGCGCGCCCTGGCCAGCGGCGCATCCCGCGTGGTGGTGGCCGCCGACGACGCGCGCATCGTCGACGCCTGCGCGGCCCATGGCGTGCAGGCGCTGCTGACGCGCACCGACCACGCCAGCGGCAGCGACCGCCTGGCCGAAGCCTGCACCCTGCTGGGCCTGGACGGCGACGACGTCGTCGTCAACGTGCAGGGCGACGAGCCCCTGATCGACCCCGCGCTGGTGCGGCGCTGCGCCGAACTGCTGGCCGAGCGCGCCGACTGCGTGATGAGCACCGCGGCCCATCCGCTGACCGAAGTGGCCGACTACCTCAACCCGAACGTCGTCAAGGTCGTGCTCGACGCCGCCGGCCGCGCGCTCTACTTCAGCCGCGCGCCGATACCCTGGCAGCGCGACGGCGCCACCGTCACCGCCCACAGTGTCGCGCCCGCGCTGCCACAGCCCGCGCCGCTGCGCCATCTCGGTCTGTACGGCTACCGCGCCGCCTTCCTGCGCCGCTTTCCCGAGATGGCCGCAGCGCCGCTGGAACAGACCGAAGCGCTGGAACAACTGCGTGTGCTGTGGCACGGCGAGCGCATCGCGGTGCACGTGGCAGCGCACGGCCCGGGGCCGGGCGTCGACACACCCGAAGACCTGGCGCGTGTGCGGGCGTTGTTTGCTTCGATGCGCGACGGCGGCCCGGCGGCGCGAGGGCGCTAGGTCACGGTGCCGCCACCCTCGGGTTGACACCGTCAGCGCGTCAGCTTGACGCCGGGATGTGCGTGATATTCTCGATCGAAGAGACACCGTAGTCGGTATGCACCTCCGAGGCGGACCGCCCCCAGAACACGAAACCCAAGGCACTCGATGAGACTCATCCTCCTGGGCGCCCCCGGCGCCGGCAAGGGCACGCAAGCGACCTTCATCTGCCAGCGCTACGGCATCCCGCAGATCAGCACCGGCGACATGCTGCGTGCCGCCGTCAAGGCCGGCACACCGCTGGGCGTGGCGGCCAAGAAGGTGATGGACAGCGGCGGGCTGGTCAGCGACGAGATCATCATCGGCCTGGTCAAGGAACGCATCACCCAGCCCGACTGCGCGGGCGGCTTCCTCTTCGACGGGTTCCCGCGCACCATCCCGCAGGCCGACGCGATGAAGGAAGCCGGCGTGGCGCTCGACGTCGTGCTCGAGATCGACGTGCCAGAGGCCGACATCATCGAACGCATGAGCGGCCGTCGCGCCCACCTGCCCTCAGGCCGCACCTACCACGTCAAGTTCAACCCGCCCAAGGTCGCAGGCATCGACGACGTGAGCGGCGAGCCACTGATCCAGCGCGACGATGACAAGGAAGAGACAGTGAGGAAGCGCCTGCAGGTCTACCAGAGCCAGACGCGGCCGCTCGTCGACTACTACGGCCGGTGGGCCGCCAGCGGCCAGGCCGGCGCACCGCGCTACGCGAAGATCAGCGGCACCGGCAGTGTCGAGGACATCACGGCGCGGGTGATGGCGGCGCTGCAGGGCTGAACTGCAGGAGCGCAAGTCATGGACATCGCAGGCAGGGTCTTTATCGTCACCGGCGGCGCCTCGGGGCTGGGCGAAGGCACGGCGCGCATGCTGGCCGGCAACGGCGCCACGGTGGTCATCGCCGACCTGCAGGTCGATCGCGGCCAGGCCGTGGCGGCCGAGATCGGCGGCGTCTTCGTGAAGTGCGACGTCAGCCAGGAAGCTGATGGCCAGGCCGTGGTGGCCGCGGCCCTGGCCCGCGGCAAGCTGATGGGCCTGGTGAACTGCGCCGGCATCGCGCCGGCCGCCAAGACGGTGGGCAAGGAAGGCGCGCACCCGCTGACCCTGTTCACGAAGACGATCACGGTCAACCTCATCGGCAGCTTCAACATGATCCGCCTGGCTGCCGAGGCGATGGCGAAGAACACGCCCGAGGCCACGGGTGAACGCGGGGTGCTCATCAGCACCGCCAGCGTGGCCGCCTACGACGGCCAGATGGGCCAGGCCGCCTATGCCGCCAGCAAGGGCGGCGTGGTCGGCATGACGCTGCCCATCGCGCGCGACCTGGCGCGCAACGGCATCCGCAACATGACCATCGCACCCGGCATCTTCGGCACACCCATGCTCTTCGGCATGCCGCAGGAGGTGCAGGACGCGCTGGCCGCCAGC
>JAURZK010000032.1 GCA_030653505.1 Rubrivivax sp. | reverse complement strand
CACAGCCGGTTCCGTGGCGGCAAGCTTGGTCACTGCCGCGCACCTCAGCGCTGCGAGCCTCAGGTTCAACGCAGGTTCGCGGCGCGTTCCTCGACGGCGAAGACCGCGGCCTCGACGCGTGACGTGAGGTTCAGCTTCGACAGGATGTGGCGCACGTGCAACTTCACCGTGTCATGGCTGATGTCGAGCGCGCGGGCGATGGTCTTGTTGCTCTGGCCGCGCGCCAGATGGTCGAGGATCTCGCGCTCGCGCTGCGTCAACGACGCCAGCAGCCCACGCCGGTCGGTGCCCTTGGCGCCGGCCTGCAGCAGTTGCGCGAGCTTCAGCGTCATCGCCGGCGCCACCGTCAGCTCACCGCGTGCGGCATTGCCGATGGCGGTGATGACGTCCTCGGGTTCCATGTCCTTGAGCAGGTAACCGACGACACCTGCGCGCAGCGCCGCCGACAGGTCGACCTCGGAATCGCTCATCGTCAGGATGACCGCCGGCGTCTCCAGACCCTCGGCGCGGATGCGGCGCAGCAGCGTCAGGCCGTCGGTGGCGGGCATGCGCAGGTCGAGCACCACCAGGTCGGGTTTCTGCTCACGCAACACGGCCAGCAATTCGTCGGGGTCGGACAGCGCGGCCAGCACCTGCATGCCGCCGCGGTGGCTGAGCAGGTCGGAAAGGCCGGTGCGGCACAGCGCATGGTCGTCGACGAGCACGATGCGGGGCGCAGCCATCAGCGTGCTCCTCTCGCAGCGGTGGCCGCGGGCGGCCGTGCCGGCGTGGCCGGGAACACCAGGCGCACACGTGTGCCGCCGCCCGGGCGCGCGCAGACCTCGAGCGTGCCTTCGATGCGGCGCGCGCGTTCCCGCATGATGTCCATGCCGTAGTGCGTGCCGCCACAGGGCGAGTTGATCGGCAGCCCGGCACCGTCGTCCTCCACCACGATCTCGACCAGACCTTCGCCTGCGCTGCCCATGAGCAGCCAGGCGTGGCACGCCGCGGCGTGGCGGGCGACGTTGCTCAGCGCCTCCTGCACGATGTGGAAGACCTGCGACTCGCCCTCGGGCGACAGCGCCAGGCGCGGCAATGCGTTGGCAACTTGGAGTTCGACACCGCTGCCGAGACGGAAAGCCTCGACGGCGGCGTCCAGCGCGTGCAGCAGGCCCTTGGGGTCCATGGGTGAACGCAGGTGGGTGATGATGCCGCGCAGGCTGGCGTGCGCCTGGGTGACGGCGCAGCGCACGTCGTCGCAATATTGGCGCGCGCGGATGTCGTCGTGAGCGGCCATCGCGTCCTGCAGCAAGGGCAGGCGCATCTTCACGAAGGCCAGCGACTGGGCCAGCGAGTCGTGCACTTCGGCGGCCATCATCTGGCGTTCGCTGGCCAGGCGGGCGCGCAGGTTCTCGCGTTCCAGGCGCGCGTTGTTGACTGCCAGGCCCAGCAGTTCACCCACCGAGCGCAGGACGGCCTGCACCGGCGCGCCGGGCTCTTCGGTGCCGCGGAAGAAGAGGTTGTAGACACCCAGCACACGCCCGCGGTGCTGCAGCGGCACGGCCAGCAGGCGCTGGCAGGCCTGGCCGAAGAACGGGCCGGTGGAAAGCGCGGCGCAGGCCTGCAGATCGGTGGCCCAGATGAGCCGGTGGCCGTCGGCGGCAGCGCCGCAATGACCGCAGTGGGCGTCGACCGCCGGGCCGCGGTCGCATACGCTGGCAGGCAGGCCCAGCGAGCACAACAGTTCAAGCTGGTCACCGGCCTCGGACAGCACGCGCACCGCGCCGGCTTGAGCGCCAGCCAGGCGCACGATGGGCTCGAGGAAACGTTCGAGCAGGGCGCCGAGATCGGCTTCACTGCCCAGCCCCACGGCAATGTCAGCGAGCAGGCCGCCGTCGTCTGGCACGAGCGGGCGGCCCGCTGCGGGCGGCGGCTTCAGTGCCGGTTCGGCGGTGTGCAGGGGCATGTCTCTTGTTGCCCGCCCGCGCGGGGCAAGCTTGTTGGCTTCGTGAATGCGCATATTTGAACCTTTCCGCGCCGCTTGCGCCATCGGGCTTCCCCGGCTGCCGCGCCGTCCAGGACAAACGGAACGCTACGTGGCGTCCTTCGCGGTTGCATCGAACGGTTTCAGACTGTGCGCGCATCGGCATCGAGCCTGCGCGCAGCGCCAGCAGAGGCCCAACGCGACCATCCCCCATAAGGATTAGAAGGGCATCACCCGTCCCGGGAATAGACGCTCCACGCCACGGCTGCGCCTAATGCCGCCGGAGACAACCCAGGCTGCACCCCGTTGCCGGCCCCAAGAAGACACCCGATGCCGGCCCCACCGCTGCACGACCCCGCCGCCGAGCCGCTGCCTGCGGCCACCCCGGCCACGCGCAACACCACGTGCTACATGTGCGCCTGCCGCTGCGGCATCCGCGTGCACCTGCGCGAAGGCGACAACGGCCCCGAGGTGCGTTACATCGAGGGCAACCCCGAGCACCCGCTGAACCAGGGCGTGATCTGCGCCAAGGGCTCCAGCGGCATCATGAAGCAGTACTCGCCGGCGCGGCTGACACAGCCGCTGATGCGCAAGCCCGGCAGCGAGCGCGGCGCCAACGAGTTCGTGCCCGTCGACTGGGACACCGCCTTCAAGATGCTCGAGGACCGGCTGCGCCACCTGCGCGCGACCGACCCCAAGCAGTTCGCCCTCTTCACCGGCCGCGACCAGATGCAGGCGCTGACGGGCCTGTTCGCACGCCAGTTCGGCACGCCCAACTACGCCGCGCACGGCGGCTTCTGCTCGGTGAACATGGCCGCCGGGATGATCTACACCATCGGTGGGTCGTTCTGGGAGTTCGGCGGGCCGGACCTGGACCGCGCCAAGCTCTTCGTCATGATCGGCACCGCGGAGGACCACCACTCCAACCCGATGAAGATCGCGTTGAGCAAGTTCAAGCGCGCGGGCGGCCGCTTCATCACCATCAACCCGGTGCGCACGGGTTACTCGGCGATTGCCGATGAGTGGGTGCCCATCAAGCCCGGCACCGACGGCGCGCTGCTGCTGGCTCTCGTCCACGAGATCATGGCGCTGGGCCTGTACGACCGCGACTTCCTCGCGCGCTACACCAACGCCGGCCAGCTGGTGAACCAGGACGAAGCCAGCGACGACTTCGGCCTGATGCTGCGCAACCCGGATGGCGACGTCGTCAACCCGCTGCGCCCGCACAATTTCTACTGGTGGGACCGCCTGAGCGGCCAACCCGTGGCCGACCACACCGAGGGCGCCGACCCTGCCCTGTCGGGGCGCTTCACGATGCCCGACGGCCCGCTGAAGGGCACACCCGCCGTGCCCGCCTTCCAGCTGCTGCAGGACCGCGTGGCGCCCTACACCGCCGAATGGGCCAGCGGCATCACCGGCATCCCGGCCGACACCATCCGGCGCCTGGCGCACGAGATGGGCATCACCGCACGCGACCAGAAGATCGAGCTGCCGATCCAATGGACCGACAGCTGGGGCAAGCAGCACGAATCCGTCACCGGCAACCCGGTGGCCTTCCACGCCATGCGCGGGCTGGCCGCGCACAGCAACGGCTTCCACACCATCCGCACGCTGGCGATATTGATGAGCCTCTTGGGCACCATCGACCGCCCCGGAGGCTTCCGCCACAAGGCGCCCTACCCGCGCGCCGTGCCCCCCAACGCGCGCCCGCCCAAGGGCCCCGAGGCCGTGCAGCCCGACACGCCATTGAACGGCGCGCCGCTGGGCTGGCCCGAGAGCCCCGACGACCTCTTCGTCGACGCGCAGGGCGAGCCGGTGCGCATCGACAAGGGTTTCAGCTGGGAACATCCGCTGTCGGCGCACGGGTTGATGCACAACGTCATCACCAACGCCTGGCGGGGTGACCCCTACCCGATCGACACGCTGCTGATCTTCATGGCCAACATGGCCTGGAACTCGACGATGAACACGTCCGAGGTCCGCAAGATGCTGAACGACAAGCACCAGGGCGGCGAGAAGGACGGGCAGTACAAGATCCCCTTCCTCGTCGTCTGCGACGCCTTCCAGAGCGAGATGACGGCCTATGCCGACCTCATCCTGCCCGACACCACTTACCTGGAACGGCACGACTGCATGTCGATGCTCGACCGGCCGATCTCGGAATTCGACGGCCCGGTGGACGCCGTGCGTATCCCGGTGCTCAAGCCCACCGGGCAGTGCAAGCCCTTTCAGGAGGTGCTGGTGGAGCTGGCTGGGCGCTTGAAGCTGCCGGCCTTCACCACCGCAGAGGGCGGCCGCAAGTTCAAGGACTACCCCGACTTCATCGTCAACTACGAGACCGCCCCCGGCTCGGGCATCGGTTTCCTGGCCGGCTGGCGCGGCAAGGACGGCGAGAAGAGCATGCGCGGCGAGCCCAACCCGAACCAGTGGGCGATGTACGAGCAGAACAACTGCGTCTTCCAGCACCACCTGCCGCCGGGCCAGCAGTACATGCGCAACTGGAACGACGACTACATGCGCTGGGCGCAGAGCGTGGGCCTGCGGCGCGACCGCGACCCCATCGTCATCCACCTCTACAGCGAATTTCTGCAGCGCTTTCGCCTCGCCGCGCAGGGCAAGCACAAGGGCAAACAACCGCCCGAACGCCTGCGCGAGCGCGTGGCCACCTACTTCGACCCGCTGCCGTTCTACTACGCGCCACTCGAAGAGCAGGCCACCGACCTGGCGATGTACCCGCTGAACGCGGTGACGCAGCGGCCGATGGCGATGTACCACTCGTGGGATTCGCAGAACGCCTGGCTGCGCCAGATCCACACCCACAACTACCTCTTCGTGAACACGAAGACGGCCGCCGCCGCGGGCATCGCCGACGGCGGCTGGATGTGGGTGGAATCGCCCTGGGGCAAGGTGCGCTGCATGTGCCGCACCTCGGAAGCGGTGGAGCCCGGCACGGTGTGGACCTGGAACGCCATCGGCAAGGCGCCGGGTGCGTGGCACCTGGCGCCCGACGCCAACGAGTCGCAGCGCGGTTTCCTGCTCAACCATTTGATCCGCGAGGAACTGCCCGCCGCCGGCGGCGGCACGGTGTCGAACAGCGACCCCATCACGGGCCAGGCCGCGTGGTACGACGTGCGGGTGCGCATCAGCCCGGCTGGCCCGGAGGAAGCCGAGGTCACCTGGCCGCAAGCCGATGCGGCCATGCAACCCGTGCCCGGCATGGGCAGCGCGCCGAAGCGCCGCGGCTGGATGGCCGGTTGGAAGGGCAAGCGATGACCCAGCTCGCGTTGGTCATCGACCTCAACGTCTGCGTTGGCTGCCATGCCTGCGTGACGAGCTGCAAGCAGTGGAACACCTCGGGCGCGGCCGGCCCGCTGGTCGACGAGCAGCCCTACGGCAAGGATCCCACAGGCACCTTCTTCAACCGCGTGCAGACCTTCGAGGTGGGCGAGTACCCGAACACGCAGACGGTGCACTTCCCCAAGAGCTGCCTGCACTGCGAGGACCCGCCCTGCGTGCCGGTGTGCCCCACGGGTGCCAGCTACAAGCGCAAGGAAGACGGCATCGTGCTCGTCGATTACGACAAGTGCATCGGCTGCAAGTACTGCAGCTGGGCCTGCCCCTACGGCGCACGCGAGATCGACGAAGAACGCAAGGTGATGACCAAGTGCACGCTGTGCGTCGACCGCGTCACCGACAAGGCCCTGCCCGAGACCGAGCGCAAGCCCGCCTGCGTGCTGGCCTGCCCGTCGAACGCGCGCCTGTTCGGCGACGTGCACGACCCCGAATCGACCGTCAGTGTCGCGATCCGCGAACGCGGTGGTTACGCGCTGATGCCCGAGTGGAACACGCGCCCGGCCAACCACTACCTGCCGCGCCGCCGCACCGGGCAGAGCGTGCACGCCGAAGACCTGCACCGCGTCGACAACCCGCTGAAGATCGACGGCCAGCAGCCCGAACTGTCGCCCCAGGGCGCCGGGCGCGAGGACTACGCCACGTGAACGAAGCCGTGCCCCACCTGCCATGAACCCGGCCTACTCCGTCATCTTCCTCACCACGCTGATCGGTGCCGGCCAGGGCCTGTTCCTGGCGCTCTTCGGCGCCGAACTGGCCGGCTTCGGGCGCGTCGACGCCGCCGAACGCGGTTTTCTCGCGCTGGCCGGCGGCGTCGCGCTGGTGCTTTGCGCGGGCGGCCTGATCGCGTCCTTCTTCCACCTCGGCCGCCCCGAACGCGCCTGGCGCAGCGCGACGATGTGGCGCACGTCGTGGCTGTCGCGAGAGGTCATCGCGCTGCCGGCCTTCATGGCGGCGCTCTTCTTCTGGGCCGCGCTGCACTACAGCGGCCGCGGCGGCACGCTGGCCCTGGGTGCGCTGGCGGCGCTGGCCTGCGGCGCGCTCTTCCTGTGCACGGCGATGATCTACGCCTCGGTGCGCTTCCTGCAGGAATGGGCCAGCCCCTACACGGTGCTGAACTACACGCTGCTCGGGCTGGCCTCGGGCTGCACGCTGGCCACGGCGCTGGCCGCCTGGGGCGGTGCGCCGACGCTGGTGTCGGCCTATGGCACTGCCGCGCTGTTCTTCACCGCCGCGGGCTTCGTCGGCCGCGGCCTGTCGCTGCTGCGCAATGCGCGGCTGAAGCCGAAGTCGACACTGCAGTCGGCCATCGGCATCCGCCATCCGCAGATCACGCAGCGCGCGATGGGTTTCATGGGCGGCTCGTTCAATACCCGCGAGTTCTTCCACGGCCGCAGCGGCGGTGTGCTGCGCCAGGTGAAGTGGGCTTTCCTGCTGGGCGCCTTCGTGCTGCCGCTGTTGCTGCTGGCGCTGGGCTTGTCGTCGGCCTCGGTCGGCCTGCTGGCACTGGCCTTCGTGGTGCAGTACCTCGGGCTGCTGGCCGAACGCTGGTTCTTCTTCGCACAGGCCAATCATCCGCAGAACCTGTACTACCAGGCGGTGTCCTGATGCGCCTGCGGCGAGACGTGCTCATCGCTGCCGGCGGCCTGCTGATCGCGGGTGCAGCGCAGGCCGCCGGCGCTGCAGTCGGCGATGGCGGCATGCCCTGGTGGGCATGGCCGCTGGCGCTGTTCGTGGTCTGTTTCCTCATGGGTATCGTGGCCGTGCCCGCGGGCATCGGCGGCGGCACGCTCTTCGTGCCCATCGTCGGCAGCTTCTTCCCCTTCCACCTCGACTTCGTGCGCGGCGCCGGCCTGCTGGTGGCGTTGGCCAGTGCGCTGGCCGCCGGTCCCACGCTGCTGCGCGGCGGGCTGGGCAGCCTGCGCCTGGCGCTGCCGCTGGCGGTGCTCGCGTCGGCCAGTTCGATAGGCGGCGCGATGCTCGGCCTGGCGATGCCGGCCGACCTGGTGCAGATGTTGCTGGGCGGCGTGGTGCTGGGCATCGTGGCGCTGATGCTGGTGTCGAAGAAGTCCGAGTTCCCGCACGTCGCGCAGCCCGACGCGTTGTCACGTGCGCTGGCGCTGCACGGCGTCTTCGTCGACGGCGCTTCGGGCCGCACGGTGCATTGGCAGGTGCACCGCACGGTGCCCGGCCTCTTCGTGTTCCTGGGCATCGGCGTGCTGGCGGGCATGTTCGGCATCGGCGCCGGCTGGGCCAACGTGCCGGCGCTCAACCTGATGATGGGCGCGCCGCTGAAGGTGTCGGCCGGCACCTCGGGGCTGGTGCTGTCGCTGGTGGACTCGTCGGCCGCCTGGGTCTACATCAACCGCGGCGCAGTGCTGCCGATGATCGCCGTGCCTTCGGTGCTGGGCATGATGATCGGCGCGCGCATCGGCGCGCGGCTGCTCGACGTGCTGAAGGGTTCGGTCATCCGGCGCATGGTGATCGGCGTGCTGTTCTTCGCCGGCCTGCGTGCGCTGCTCAAGGGCACGGGGGTGTGGCCATGAAAGATATGCCGCAAGGCCCCGTCGAGCAACCGGTTGAGCAACTGCTTTACGCCAGGTTTCTGGACTGGGGCACCCGCGTCGGCATGGTGGCGCTGGTGCTGAGCTTCGGTGCCTACGTGCTGGGACTGGTCAGGCCGCACGTGCCGTTGGAGAGACTGCCGCAGGTGTGGTCGCACCCGGTCGGCACCTACCTGCAGGAAACTGATTCGCCTACAGGCTGGGGCTGGCTGGCGCTGGTGCAGCGCGGCGATGTCTCTGGGCTGGTGGGCATCGCCATCCTCGCGGGCTGCTCTCTGGTGTGCCTGCTGGCACTGGTGCCGCTGTACTTCAAACGCGGCGACAAGGCTTTCGCGGCTCTGTGCCTGGCCGAAGTGGCGGTGGTGGTGCTGGCGGCGTCGGGCTGGTTGTCGGGAGGGCATTGAGATGGCGCTGGTGTCCGACTTCGGCCCGTTGCGGACGCTCGCTGGCGTCGTCGTTTCGCGCTCGTGGGTCCGTGCCGACCGCGGCAGGCGGTACCCGGCGGCGTCGCCGACTGTGGCGGCCTTCGCTTCGCTCAGGCTGCCCTGCGCTGCTCGCCTCGAGGGCGTGCCGCATAACTCGC
>JAURZK010000154.1 GCA_030653505.1 Rubrivivax sp. | reverse complement strand
TCTGTTCCAGATCGGTTTTGTAGAGCACGGTCTCGCAGGCCGGGCACTTGATCCACAGTCCTTCGGGAATGCTGCGGCGGTCTGCCGGGTCGGTTTGCTGGATCTTCGGGGGCAGCAGTTTTTCGAGCCAACTCATTCAAGTTCTCCCTTCGATGGTCAGGAATCTAGCGCAGCGCGGATGGTCCGCAAAAATTCGGAGGCGGCTGCGACGACCTTGTCGCGCGGCTGCTCCTCGATCAACTGGATGATGCGGCTGCCGATGACGACAGCGTCGGCCACGCGGCCCACAGCCTGCGCGCTGGCCGCATCGCGGATGCCGAAGCCCACGCCCACGGGCACCTTCACGTGCCGGCGAATGCGCGGCAGCATGGCGCCGACGGCGTCGGTGTCCAGGTTGCCCGCGCCCGTCACGCCCTTGAGCGACACGTAGTAGACATAGCCGCTGGCAATGCGCGCGACCTGCGCCATGCGCTCGTCGGTGCTGGTGGGCGCCAGCAGGAAGATCAGGTCCATGCCCGCAGCGCGAAGCTGCGCCGCGAAGGCCTCGCACTCTTCGGGCGGGTAGTCGACGATCAGCACGCCATCGACGCCGGCTTGCGCCGCATCGCGGATGAAGGCTCCGCCGCCATGGGTCTGGTCGTAGCGCTCGACCGGGTTTGCATAGCCCATCAGCACCACGGGCGTGGCGCCGTCGTGCTGCCGGAACTGCCGCACCATGTCCAGCACCTGGCGGGTGCCGATGTTAAGGCGCAGCGCGTGTTCGCCGGCGCGCTGGATCACGGGGCCGTCGGCCATGGGGTCGCTGAAAGGAACACCGAGCTCGATGACGTCTGCGCCTGCGGCCACCATGCCTTGCATCAGCTCGGGCGTGATGTCGGCATAGGGGAAGCCGGCAGTGACGTAGGGGATCAGCGCCTTGCGGCCCTGGCCCTGCAGCCTGGCAAATGTGGCCGCGATTCTGCTCATGCCGTGCTCCCGGTTGCCGCACCCTTGACGCTGTGGCCGCGCATCGAGGGGCGGTCGTAGAAATCCGCGCCCAGCAGGTCGGCCACGGTGCCGATGTCCTTGTCGCCGCGGCCGGAGAGGTTCACGAGGATGGACTGGTCAGGCCGCATCGTCCGGGCCAGCTTCATGGCATAGGCCAGGGCATGGCTGGATTCCAGTGCGGGGATGATGCCTTCGGTGCGACACAGGTAGTGGAACGCAGCGACGGCTTCCTGGTCGGTGATGCCGACGTACTCGGCGCGGCCGATGTCCTTGAGATAGGCATGCTCGGGCCCCACGCCGGGGTAGTCCAGTCCGGCACTGACGCTGTGCGTCTCCGTGACCTGGCCGTTTTCGTCCTGCAGCAGGTAGGTGCGGTTGCCGTGCAGCACGCCGGGGCTGCCGCGCGTCAGGCTGGCCGAATGCCGGCCGCTGTCCAGCCCCTCGCCTGCGGCTTCCACGCCGATGAGGCGTGTGCCTTCATGCGGGATGTAGGGGTAGAACATGCCCATCGCGTTGCTGCCGCCGCCGACGCAGGCGATCACGGCGTCGGGTTGGTGGCCGATCTGCTCGGGCATCTGCCACAGGCACTCGTCGCCGATGACGCGCTGGAAGTCGCGCACCATCATCGGATAGGGGTGCGGGCCGGCCACGGTGCCGATGATGTAGAAGGTGTTCTCCACGTTCGTCACCCAGTCGCGCAGCGCTTCGTTCAACGCGTCCTTCAGCGTCTTGCTGCCCGACTCGACGGGCACCACCTTCGCGCCCAGCAGATGCATGCGGTAGACGTTGGGGCTCTGCCGCTTCACGTCCTCGCTGCCCATGTAGACCACGCACTCCATGCCGTAGCGTGCGCAGATGGTGGCGGTGGCCACCCCATGCTGCCCGGCGCCGGTTTCGGCGATGACACGCGGCTTGCCCATGCGCCGCGCCAGCAGCGCCTGGCCGATGGTGTTGTTGACCTTGTGCGCGCCGGTGTGGTTGAGGTCTTCGCGCTTCAAGTGGATCTGCGCGCCGCCGATCTCGCGGCTCAGGCGCGCGGCATGGTAGATCGGGCTCGGGCGGCCGACGAAGTGCTTGAGCTCGTGCTTGAACTCGGCGACGAACTCGGGGTCGCTGCGGTACTTCGCGTAGGCGTCTTCCAGCTCGTGCAGCGCGTGCACCAGCGTCTCGGCAACGAAAGTGCCGCCGTAGGGCCCGAAGTGCCCGCGGGCGTCGGGTTGGTGGTAGTCCAGCATGTCGGTGATTCCTCGTGCGCCGCGGACCGCAGCGCCCAAGGCCGCCGCCGCGTTCAGGTGCCGAGCCGGAGATCGGCTTCGCGCACCGCCTTGCAGAACCGGCGCATCAGCGGGCCGCTCTTCACGCCCTTGCCGATTTCCACGCCGGAGCTCACGTCAACGGCCCAGGGCCGGACGTGTAGCACCCCATCGGTCACGTTGGCAGGATTCAACCCACCAGACAAAACGACCGGAAGGGGCACGCTTGGTGGAATCAGTGACCAATCGAAGACCTTCCCGGCCCCACCGTAGGACTCGACGTGGGCGTCGAGCAGCAGGGCTTGTGCGCTGACAAACTGTGCGGCGAAGTCTAACAAATCGAAGCCCCCACCGCTGGCAACGGCGGCGTCGACAGACCCCATACGCGCCGCCTTGATGTAGGGCCGGCCCGCGGCCTCGCACATCGCCGCCGTCTCGTCGCCGTGGAACTGCAGGAGCGCCTGCGGCAGCGTCTCGGTGGCCAGCCGCACCTCGGCCGGCGAGGCGTTCACGAACAGCAGCACGGGTGTGACGAAGGGCGGCAGCCGCGCCACCAGAACAGCGGCGCGCTGCAGCGAGACGTGGCGCGGGCTCTTCGCGTAGAGCACGAAGCCCAGAGCGTCGGCGCCGGCGTCGACGGCCTCGTCGACGTCGGCCTCGCGCGTGAGGCCGCAGATCTTGATGCGGGTGCGGGGCATGGGCGGCTTGATCAGGGCATCCAGTCCATCGCCGGCGTGTGCGCGGGGATGTTCTGCACGGGATCGTAGTACGGGCCAACGAAGTACAGGCCGTCGGGCGGGAAGGTCGGCGCAGCGGCGTCGCGGCTGCGCGCGGCCAGCACCTCGGTCACCCAGCCGGCGGGGTGGCGCCCCTGCCCCACCGCCAACAAGCAGCCCATGATGTTGCGCACCATGTGGTACAGGAAGGCGTTGGCATCGAACTCGAAACACCAGTAGGCGCCGCGCCGCGTGATGGCGACGTGGCGCAGCGTCTTCACCGGCGTCGGCGACTGGCAGTTCGCGGCGCGGAAGCTGGTGAAGTCGTGCTCGCCCAGCAGCAGTGCTGCTGCGGCGCGCATCGCTTCACCGTCCAGCGGCCGGAAGACCCAGCCCACCAGCCCCAGTTCCATCGCCGGGCGCACCGCAGACTCCAGCACCACGAAGCGGTAGCGCCGGCCCCAGGCGCTGTTGCGGGCGTGGAAGGTCTCGGGCACCTGGCGCGCCCACTGCACGGCGATGTCGCGCGGCAGGTAGCGGTTGGTGCCACGCACCCACGAGACCAGCTCGCGCTCGACGGGCGAGTCGACATGCACCACCTGGTTCAGCGCGTGCACGCCGGCGTCGGTGCGGCCTGCGCAGACGGCGGACATCGGCCGCGTCACGAAGGCGCTGAGTGCGAGCTCGACCTCGTCCTGCACGGTGCGGCCGTCTGGCTGCGACTGCCAGCCGTGGTAGGCCTGGCCGCGGTAGGCCAGGCCCAGCGCCAGGCGCATCTCGTTGCCGTGCTCGCGCTCTAGGCGAGCTTGTCGAGCATGCCCTGCGCCTTGGCCTGCAGCGGACCGCTGCCCTTGGCCACGACTTCTTCGAGCAGGTCGCGCGCCCCTTCCAGGTCGCCGATCTGGCGGAATTCCTCGGCCAGTTCCAGCTTGCGCGAGAGCGGGTCGTTGGCATCGTCTGCCGAAGGCTGTGCGGTGAGTGGTTCGCCACCGATCGAGAACTCACCGAAGTCGAAGCCCGAGGACGCTGCCGGTGGGGGCGCCGGCGTCTTGATCGCGATGGTCGGCGTTTCGCTGCCCAGTTCGCCGAGGTCGAAGTCCAGCGACTGGTCGTCGGCGGGCGCAGGCGGGCGCGGAACAGGGATGGTCCTCGGGTCGCGCGGGGTCTCGAGCGTGAGGTCGACCGTGTCGTCCAGGCCCATCTGCACGTTCGTGCCCAGGGCCTGCGTCGACTCGGCGAAGGACACGGGCGCAGAGGCTGGCGGCGTGCCGTGGGCCGGCAGTTCGAGTTCGAGGTCGAGGTCCAGCTCACCGCTGCCGTGTGCGTCCAGCGTGGCGTCGGCCGCAGGCTGGAAGGCCGGCGGCTGCACCGGGGCCGTGTAGGGCTGGGTCGACGCACCCAGCGCGTCGGGCATCATCACGCCGCCCGCGGCGCGCACGTCCTCGGGCTGGCCGCCGGGCCGGTAGAGCTCGTTGGTGGGATCGATGCCGTGGCCGAGTTCCTGCGCTTTCTGCCAGTCCTCGCCTTCGCCGTGCGTCAGGTTGAACAGCTGGGTGGCCAGCAGTTCGAAGGCCTTGATGTCACGCCGCTTGGCGTAGACCTCCAGCAGCTTGGTGCGGATGGCCATGCGCTCGGGCGTGGCGCGCATCGCTTCCTTGAGGATCTCCTCGGCCTGCAGGTCGCGGCCGTAGGCCAGGTAGACGTCGGCTTCGGCCACCGGGTCGACGTCGCCGATGGCGTCCAGCTGCGACAGCGAGTAGTTCATCGACGACGAGTTCGCGCTCGCCGGCGCATCGCGGGTGTCGATGCGCTGGCCGCCGCTGGCGCCGAAGAAGGAATCGGGCTGCAGGCGGCTTTCCAGGAACGAAGTCTCGCCGGCCTGCTTGCGGCGGCCGCGCAGGCGGTACAGGCCCAGGCCGGCCAACAGCGCGACGAGCACGCCAACACCAGGCAGCAGCAGCGAGTTGTCGAGCAGCGAGTCGAGCAGGCCCGGCTCTTCCGCCGCGGGTGTCGCTGGCCTGGGGGCGGGCGCTGGCGCTGGCGCTGGCGCTTGCGTTGCCGCCGGAGCGGGTGCCGGCGCCGCGACCGGTGCCGGTGCGGGCTCCGGTGCGGCGGTCGGTGCAGGCGCGGGC
>JAURZK010000152.1 GCA_030653505.1 Rubrivivax sp. | reverse complement strand
AGGCGAGCAGCGCAGGGCAGCCTGAGCGAAGCGAAGGCCGCCACAGTCGGCGACGCCGCCGGGCACCGCCTGCCGCGGTCGGCACGGACCCACGAGCGCGAAACGACGACGCCAGCGAACGTCCGCAACGGGCCGCGAGCGGTCAACCCATCCCGTCTGGAATCAACTCCATGACCCAACCCGCCACGCTGGACCGCGACGGAATCGCGCAGCGCATCCCCCACAGCGGCAGCATGTGCCTGCTCGACGCCCTGCTGGACTGGGACACCACCACGGTGCGCTGCCGCGCCAGCAGCCACCAAGACGCCACGCACCCGCTGCGCTCGCCCGGCGGGCTGCTGGCGCCAGTGGCCATCGAGTATGCGGCGCAGGCGATGGCGCTGCACGGTGCGCTGACCGCTCCGCCCGGCAGCGTACCCTCGGCCGGCTTCCTGGCCTCGGCGCGCAATGTCCAGATGCATGTGGCGCGGCTCGACGACGTGCCCGGGCTGCTGATCGTCAGCGCCAAACGCCTGGCCGGCGCCGACCAGCAGGCGCTCTACACCTTCGCCCTGCACGACGAAGGCGGCCGCCTGCTGGTGGACGGCCGCGCCACCGTCGTACTCAACACACCGCTGACGGCACCATGACCCCGACGACCGCTCTGCAGGGCAAACGTGCCCTTGTCACCGGCGCCAGCGGCGCGCTCGGCAGCGCCATCGCGCGTCGGCTCGCCGCCGACGGCGCGCACCTGCTGCTGCATGCCAACAACAACGCCGCGGCGGTGCAGGCGCTGGCCGACGAGATTCGCGCCGGCGGCGGCAGCGCCGAGACCACCGTATTCGACCTCACCGACGATGCTGCCGCGGCGGCCGCAGTGGCGGCGATGCTGGCCGGCGGCGCGGTGCAGATCATCGTCAACAACGCCGGCGTGCACGACGACGCCGTCTTCCCCGGCATGCGCGCGGCACAGTGGCACCGGGTCATCGACGTCTCGCTGCACGGCTTCTTCCGCGTCACGCAGCCGCTGCTGCTGCCGATGCTGCGCACCCGCTGGGGGCGCGTCATCAACATCTCGTCGGTGGCCGCACTGGCCGGCAACCGCGGCCAGGTGAATTACGCCGCGGCCAAGGGCGCGCTGAACAGCGCCACGAAGGCGCTGAGCCTGGAAGTGGCCAGCCGCGGCGTCACCGTCAACGCCATCGCGCCGGGCATCATCGATTCGCCGATGGCCACAGGCGAAGGCAGCGCCTTCGACAAGGAGACCATTGCGCGCATGGTGCCGGCCAAGCGCGCCGGCCGGCCCGACGAGGTGGCGGCGCTGGCCGGCTTCCTGGCCAGCGACGACGCGGCCTACATCACGGGCCAGGTCATCTCCATCAACGGCGGGCTCTACTGACAGGGTGCAGCACATGGACAAGACACCAATCGCCACAGCCACCTCGCACGACGTCATCGTGATGGGCGGCGGCCTGGCCGGCATGACGCTGGCGCTGCAACTGCGCCTGCGCCTGCCCGAGCTGGACGTGCTGGTGCTCGAACGCCGCACGCACCCGGTGCCCGAGGCCTGCCACAAGGTGGGTGAGTCCACCGTCGAGATCGGCGCGCACTACTTCGAGCACGTGCTCGGGCTGGGGGCCCACCTGCGCGACGCGCAGCTGCGCAAGTTCGGCTTCCGCTTCTTCTTCAGCGAAGGCCGGCGCGACCTGCATCGCGTCACCGAACTCGGCGCCAGCCGGCCGCTGCCGGTGTCGAGCTACCAGCTCGACCGCGGCATCTTCGAGAACTTCCTCGGCCAGGAATGCACGCGCCGCGGCATCCGCTTCGTCGACGACGCGCTCATCCGCCAGGTGGATCTCAGCGAAGACGGCACGCCGCACCGCGTGAGCTGGCAGCACGCGGGCCAGCCGCTGCAGCAGGCCACGGCGCGCTGGGCCATCGACGCCTGCGGCCGCGCCGGGCTCATCAAGCGCCAGCGCGGCCTGGCGCTGGACAACGATCATCCGGCGCACGCGGTGTGGTTCCGCATCAGCGAGCGCATCCACATCGACGGCTGGTTCGACGGCGATGCCAGCGCCGACGCCTGGCGCCAGCGCTGCGTCACGCCGACACGCTGGCTGTCGACCAACCACCTCGTCGGTGCGGGCTACTGGGTGTGGCTGATCCCGCTGGCGTCGGGCTCACATTCGGTGGGCATCGTCGCCGACCCGCGTGTGCACCCCATCGAGGGCATGAACACCTTCGAGCGTGCGATGGACTGGCTGCAGCAGTACCAGCCCGCGCTCTACGACGACCTCGACGGCAAGCGCGACAAGCTGCAGGACTTCGCCTTCTTCCGTCGTTTCTCCTACGACTGCAAGCAGGTGTTCTCTGAACACCGCTGGGCGCTGGCCGGCGAGGGCGGGCGCTTCCTCGACCCGTTCTACTCGCCGGGCAGCGACTTCATCGCCATCGGCAACACCTACATCACCGAACTCATCGTGCGCGACCGTGCCGGCCTGCGCCTGGCCGCGCACACGCAGATCTACGAGCAGATCTTCAAGTCGTTCTACGACAGCACGATGGCGCTCTACGTCGACCAGTACGGCCTCTTCGGCGACCCCGAGGTGCTGCCGACGAAGGTGATCTGGGACTACACCTACTACTGGGGCGTGCTGGCGCAGCTGTGCTGCCAGCAGCGGCTCGCCGACCTGGCCTCGCTGGGCCACCTGCGCGCCGAACTGGCCTTGTGCCAGCGGCTGAACACCGAGGTGCAGATTTTCCTGCGCGCCTGGGGCCAGGTCAGCCAGCGCCGCAACCTGCCCGTGATGCTGGACCAGGCCTCTGCGCCCTGGTTCGTCGAACTCAACCGCAGCCTGCACGACACGCTGGACGACGACGCCTTCCGCGACCGCATCCGCGCGGCGACGCGGACACTGCAGCGGCTGGCCGGTGAACTGCTGCTGCGCGGCACCGGCGACCACCCGTCGCTCGATGGCAGCGCGCTGCGGGCGCTGCTGCCGCAGGCGGCGCTGCAACTGCAGCCCGAGAGCCTGCTCTTCCCCAGCGTCGACGCCCTGCTGGCTCAGGCCTGAAACGGTGGCAGCCCGCGCAGGCGGCGCCACAGCAGCTGGGGCAGTCGCAGCAGGAACTCGAGCACCAGCCGGGTGTGCATCCAGGTCAGCAGCAGGTTGTCGCGCCCGTAGCGGAAGTGCGAGACACCGCCTTCATCGGCGCTGAGGTACTTCACCGGCGCGTCGAGGTTGATCGGCTTGACGCCCTGCCAGGCCAGGCGCACCACGGCCTCGGTGTCGAAGTCGAAACGCCGCATCCAGGGCTGGCGCTGCATCACCGCGGCCAGCGCCGCCACCGGGTAGACGCGGAAGCCGTAGAGCGAGTCGGCCACACCGGCGCCCAGCGTTTCCAGGTTGGTCCAGGCGTTCGAGACACGCCGGCCGCGCACACGCAGCAGCGGCGCGCTGGCGTCGAACACCGGGCGGCCGAGGATCATGGCCTCGGGCCGCGTGATCGAGGCCTGCATGAAGGCCGGGATCAGCGCCGCCGGGTGCTGGCCGTCGGCGTCCATCGTCAGCGCGTGGGTGTAGCCCGCCGCCTGTGCCAGGTGCAGCCCGTGCAGCACCGCCGCGCCCTTGCCGGCGTTCTGCGGCAGCACGTGCACCTGCAGGCCGGGGTCGTCGGCGGCCATCGCCTGCAGCGCCGCAGCGCTGCCGTCGGTGCTGCCGTCGACCACCACCCACACCGGGTGCCAGTGTTCACGCGCCGCACGCACCGTGGTGCAGACCAGCGCGCCGGTGTTGTAGCTGGGGATCAGCACCAGGTGCGTGCGGGAGCGGACGGGTTTCATGCGCCGTGCGTCATGCCGGCGCGTACGCCGGCGGCAAAGTAGGCCTCGATCTCTACCAGCTGAGAGGCGGCGTCTTCCGCCGGCGCAAAACGCCGGCCCAGACGCACCGCGAACACGATCGGCAGCGGCGGCAGCCGCCACAGCGGCCAGCCCTTGCAGAGGTAGGGCGAGGTCGTGTCGATGAACACGGTCTGCATCGGTGCCTGCGCGCGCTTGGCGATCACCGTCACGCCGCCGTGGAAGGGATTCACCGGCGGCCGCGTCGTGCGTGTGCCTTCGGGAAACATCACCAGCTGCCCGCCACGCTTCAGGACGAGCACCGCCTGCTGGATGAGGCCGAAGGGCGAGTCGTTGCAGATGTAGCGCGCCAGCCGCGCCGCAGGTGCCAGCAAGGGGTTGCGCATCAGGCTGGCCTTCATGACGCAGGCGCTGCGCGGCAGCCGTGCCACCAGCATCACGGCGTCGAGCATGCTGGGATGGTTGGCCACGAGGATGAGACCGGCCTCGTCGCGCAGCGGGTCGAGCGCGCGCGAGTCGAGCCTGACCATGCCCACCGCATCTGCCGTCCACCAGAACATGCGGTAGGCGCGCGAGATGGCCGCACGGCCGACGCGCTCGCCGACATCGCGCGACAGCAGCGGGTAGAGCAGCAGCGCCACAGCGTTCCACAGCACCGAGGCCAGGCCCAGCAGAAGCAGCATGCCTTGCAGGGCCGCCCACTTCAGCGGCCAGAGCAGCCAGTGCACCCTCACCGGCGAAGTTTCAGCGTGGATCGGGGACACGGGCCTCGGACGTGGCAAACACCCAGGACATCGCCACACCCAGCGCCGTGGTGTGGCGGCTCTTCACCAGCGGGCTGGCCTCGAAGGCCGCGCGGGCCACGCTGTCGTGGCGCACGAAGGCGCCCAGCCACAGCCGGTCGAAACGGCGCGAGAGGCCGGCCGTGGCCTGCCAGCCACCGTAGCCGGCGCGCGCGGCGTAGGCCGGGCGGTCGACGGTGGCGTACAGCGGTGCCACGCCGTAGAGGTGCTGGTGCAGCCGGCGGTCCCCCCACAGCGGGCCGGCCTGCAGGCCGACGTTGAGGCCACCGAGCTCGAAACCGGCGTTGATCAGCGGCTCGATGTTCCAGCCGAGCACACGAGCGCGGGATTCGATCGTCACCACGGCGCGCACCGGCACACGCAGGTCGACCTTCCAGCCGGGGCCCTGCGCCAGGCGCAGGTTGAGCTTGGGGCCGATCTCGAAACTGGGCGCCAGGTCGGGCATGCCGGCACGGGCGCGGTTGTCGCGGCTCTTGGTGGGCGGGCTGCCACCGACGCTGAGGTCGAAGTCGACACGTTCGCCGTCGAAGAGCACGGCGCGCGCGCCGTCCTTGTCGGCGCGCAGGACCTTGCCGCGGTAGACGAAGTAAGGCACCGGCAGCAGCCAGGCGTGGCTCTCGTCGCTGCCGCGGTAGTGCGGCAGCCGCAGCCAGCCCGCGCCGAAGCCGGCCTCCCACAGCGGCTCATCGGCCAGCGCGCCCGTAGCCATGGCGGCCAGCAACAGGCCGAGCACGAAGCGCTTCACGGGACCAGCGGCGGTCACTTCAGCGCTCCGGGGGCAAAGGCGTGGCCTTCGATCTCGACCAGCAACTCGCTGCGGCAGATGTCGGCCTGGAGATAGACCGCGTGCGGCATGGCTGACGAGGCTAGCGCGCGGATGGCCGCCTCATCGGTGCGGTGTCGCACATACACGGTGCAACTGAGGTCGGCCAGCGTGAACGCGGCCGAGCCCTGCGCATGCGCGGCAGCCAGCACGGCCTGCAGGTTCATCAAGGTCTCGGCGGTCTGTGCGTGCACGTCGCCGGGGTGCATCGAACGTTCACCGACGATGCTGGCCGTGCCCGAGACGAAGAGCGCCAGCCGGCCTGCACCCGCGTCGGCGAGCGCGCCGCGCGAAAACGTCGGGCTGCGCGGGCCATGGGCCGCCGAGTAGCGGTAGGCCGAAACCTGGCGCGGGTTTTCCAGCGGCCGCGGTGCGGTCGCGCTGGCCAGGAAGCGGATGCCGAGGCCGCCGCCGCTGGTGCCCAGCGCGCAGGCCGCGGGTGAGCCGGCGCCGATGTCGTGGCCGGCCTCGATGAAGGCCTGCTGGCGGCCGATGTTGAACTGGCGGTAGCGCTCCAGGCCGCCGCCGTCGGCGTTGATGCGCGGCAGGTAGTTCCACAGCCGCAGCAGCTGCGGCCGGCCGCAGGCACGCAGCGCCGCGAAGACGTCGAGGTAGGCACGGCGTGTCGTCTCGGCCAGGTCGGTCTCGGCATCGGCGACGTCGAGATGGCCGAAGGCCCAGCGCCCGTCGTCCTGCCACTGCACGTCGCCGCTGCGGCCGCGGCGCAGCGCTGCGGCACCGAACCAGGCGTCCACGCAGGGGCCGCCCGCCGACAGCACCGGCACGTCCAGCGAGGCCAGCCCCGGCGCGGCCACACCCCAGCCCAGGCCACCGATGGGTGGCAGCGCCGACGCGCTGCGGGCCCGCCACTCTGCCGCGGACATGCGGATGCACGTGAGTGCTTCCTGACGCAGCAGCGGCGCCATGTGCATGGCGGCCATCATGCGCTGGGCGCGACGACGTTCTCGCCCTGCAGTGCACCGACGTCGTGGATGTTGCGCCGCCGCTCGCGCCAGGCGCGCCAGGTGCGCGGCAGCGCGGCCAGCGAACCGGCGTAATAGACAGCCTTGAACAGCGTCAGCGAAACCCAGATCGGCGTCTTGCCGTAGATGTCGCCAGCCAGCAGCGAAAGCACGGCCTCCTGCATGCGCAGCGGGTTCTGCGGGTGCATGAAGAGGTCGCGCAGCGCCGGGTTCGTCATGCGGTGGATGAACCACGAGAACTCGCGCGGGCCGCGCCGCATCACATGTTCGAAACGCCGGCGCGCGGCAGGCGCCTGGGCCGGGCGATCGAGTGCTGCGGCGACCACGTCGGCACCTTCGAAGGCCCCGACCATGGCGAGGTAGACACCCGAGGAGAACACCGGGTCGATGAAAGCGTAGGCGTCGCCCAGCATCAGGAAACGCTCGCCGGCGCAGCGGTCGGCGCTGTAGGCGTAGTTGCCGGTGGCGTAAATGCGACCGTCCATCAGCGTCGCGCCGTGCAGCCGCTGCTGCAGTGCGGGGCAGAGCGCGATGGTGTCGGCAAAGAAGGCCGGCAGCGGTTTTTCGCGGCTCTTCAGGTAATGCGGCCAGCACACGGCGCCGACGCTGGTGCTGCCGTCGGCCAACGGGATGAACCAGAACCAGCCGTGGAAGAACCAGAAGATGCTGATGTTGCCCGCCAAACGCCCGGACTGCCGCTGCGCCCCGCTGAAGTGGCCGTAGAGCGCGGCGCTGTCGTGCTTGCGGTTCTTCTGCTTCCAGCCGTTCTGCTGCGCCAGCAGCGTGTCGCGCCCGCTGGCGTCGACGACGTAGCGGGCACGCCAGCGCTGCGTGGTGCCATCGTCCTGCACGGCGTCGACGCTGGCACCATCGGCGTCGAAGTCGACGCGCTTGACGCGGCAGCCTTCGTGCGTGACGGCGCCGCTGGCCCGGGCGTTGCGGAACAGGATGTCATCGAAGTCGGCGCGGCGCACCTGCCAGGCCATGGGCATCGACTTGTCCCAGGCATCGCCGAATGCCAGCGCGCTGGGGTGGGCATGCTGAGGCGAAGAAAAGTCCACGCCCCACTTGGGCATGCCGATGGCGGCCACCTGTTCGCGCACGCCCAGCTTGTCGAGCAGCGGAAGGTTGGCCGGCAGCAGCGATTCTCCGATGTGGAAGCGTGGATGGTGCGCCTTCTCCAGCACCACCACGTGGCGCCCCTGGCGTGCCAGCAGGGTGGCGATGGTGGCGCCGGCGGGCCCGCCACCGACGACCAGCACGTCGCAATGACCGGTGGGGGGACAATGGAGTGCTGCGGCCTTCGCCTGGGGCATGAATGCGTGACGCCGGAGCGTTCCGAAAGAGATTCGTGGACGCCTCCCACGAATCGGCGCGTTGTGCGCGCCATCGTCAGTCCCCGTCCGGCAATTATCGCAAAGCCCAACGCATGAACCGTCCGGCCACGCTTCCCCTGGACCTGCCGCCACCCGCGGCGTGGAAAGCCGACCTGCGCGAACGCTTCTGGCACTACCTGCCCCTGAAGTTCTTCGGCGTCAGCGCCTTCATGGGCGTGTTCTTCGTCGGCTACTTCCACACCCTGCACAACCCCGCCTACCCGGTGCTGCTGATGCCGCTGACGGCGCTGGACCGGCTCATCCCCTTCCAGCCGCAGGCGCTGGCGATCTACCTGTCGCTGTGGGTGTACGTGGGCATAGCGCCGGGGCTGATGCTGACGCTGCGCGAGATGCTCGTCTACGCATCGTGGGCCGCGCTGCTGTGCCTGGCGGGGCTGGCCTGCTTCTATTTCTGGCCCACCGCCGTGCCACCGCGCACGATGGACGTGACGGGCCTGGCCGGCTTTGCGATGCTGCAGGGCGTGGACGCGGCCGGCAACGCCTGCCCCTCACTGCACGTGGCCTCGGCGATGTTCACCGCGCTCTGGGTCGAGCGGCTGCTGCGCATCGTCCAGGCGCCCGCCGCGCTGCGTTGTCTGAACGTGCTGTGGTTCGTGGCCATCGCGTACTCCACCGTGGCCGTGCGCCAGCACGTGGTGCTGGACGTGGTGGGCGGCATCGCGCTGGGTAGCGCCTTTGCGGCCTTGTCGATACGCTGGAACGCGGGGTTGGGCCGGCGCCAGAGCGCGGCTGTGCCGGGCATATGATCGATGCACCGCGGCGCAAGGGACGGGCACGATCACAGCAGCGGGCCCGACGATGGAATACGGACGATGAGCTCGCTTGAGGAACTGCAGCACCTGATTCACGAAACCTACGGGCTCGACGCAGCCGCGCTGGCGCCGAATGCTTCGATGCGCGGCAGTGGCATCGATTCGCTCACGCTGGTCGAATTCCTCTTCGCCGTGGAAGACAAGTTCGGCATCGCCATCCCGACCGAGTCGGCGAAGGTCGACACGCTGAGCGAGCTGGCGGCGCTGATCGACAAGGCGCGCGCATCGCAGACGGCTTGAACGAGGTCGTCGTCACGGGCCTGGGGGCGGTGTCGCCGCACGGCGACGATGCCGCGGCCCTGTTCGACGCCTTGCTGCGCGGCGAGTCGGCCGTGCAGTCGCAGTTTCCCGAGCTGCCCCAGCCCACGCCCGCCGCACGCGCGCCCTTCGACGCGCTGCGTTGGTTCACCAAACTGCAGCTGGCCGGGGTCGACCGCGTCAGCCAGTTCGCGGTGGCCGCGGCCGCGCTTGCCGTGCGCGACGCCGGCGGCCTGGGCGACGCCGACCCGGAACGCATCGGCGTCTACTTCGGCTGCGGCATGGGCGGCGCCGCGGCGCTGGAAGCGGCCTACGGCGGCGGCCGCGTGCCGCCCCTGACGGTTCCTGCCTTCATGCCCAACGCCGCGGCCGCGCACGTCGCCATGCGCCACCATGCGCAGGGCCCGGTCATCACCTACGCGGTGGCCTGCGCGTCTTCGGCGCTGGCCATCGCCGAGGCGGCGAAGGCGGTGCAGCGCGGCGAGGTCGATGTCGCGATCGCCGGCGGCAGCGAAGCGCTGCTGGTGCCCGGCGTGGTGCGGGCCTGGCAGGCGATGATGACGCTGGCCGGCTTCGCGCCCGGCGCAGCAGCCAATTCGTGCCGGCCGTTTGCCATCGACCGCAGCGGCTTTGCGTTGGGCGAAGGGGCGGCCTGCCTGGTGCTGGAGTCGGCGGCCCGTGCGCGCGAGCGCGGCACGCGTGCCTACGCCGGCCTGGCCGGCTGGGGCCTGCGCTGCGACGCCACGCACCTGACCAAACCCGACGCGGGCGGCCAGCAGCGCACGCTGCGCGCCGCGCTGCGCCAGGCCGGGCTGCAGGCCGCCGACGTGGGCTACTGCAACGCCCACGGCACCGCCACGCGCATCGGCGACGCCGTCGAGGCCGAGGCGCTGCGCGGCGTCTGGGGCCGCGACATCGACGGTTTGCAGGTCAGTTCCACCAAGGCCCTGCACGGCCACCTGCTCGGTGCAGCCGGCGCGCTGGAAGCCGTGATCACGGTGCTGGCCCTGCACCGGCGGCAACTGCCGCCGCAGTGGCACTGCGACCAGCCCGACCCCGACTGTGGGCTGCGCCTGGTGTCGACCACCGCCACGGCATCGCCTCAACTGCAGGCGGCGATCAGCAGTTCCTTCGCCTTCGGCGGCAGCAACGCGGCACTTGTCTTCACGCGCGCCTGAGCGCGGGCGCGTCGCCGCGCGAGCCTTCAGGCACGCACGCGCTTGACCAGCGTCACGGCGCCCAGCACCAACGCGCCGGCCACCACGCCCAGCAGGCCATTGGCCAGCGCGGGCAGCAGCGCCTGGGCCAGGCCCGGCAGGTTCTGCACCGCCGCTTCGATGGCGTGTGCCACGACCGGCACGCCATGCACCAGGATGCCGCCGCCGACGAGGAACATCGCCGCCGTGCCGGCCACCGACAGCGCCTTCATCAACCACGGCGCTGCGGCCACGATGCCGCGTCCCAGCGCCTGCGCGGCGGCGTTGCCCTGCTGGCTGAGCCACAGGCCCAGGTCGTCGAGCTTGACGATGCCGGCCACCAGGCCATAAACGCCCACCGTCATCACCAGGGCGATGCCCGACAGCACCAGCGCCTGCGTCGTGAAGGGCTGGCCCGCCACGGTGCCCAGCGTGATGGCGATGATCTCGCCAGAGAGGATGAAGTCGGTGCGTATCGCGCCCTTGATCTTGTCGCGCTCCAGCGCGACGAGGTCGAGCGCCGGGTCCTGCAACGCGGCGACCATCGCGGCCTTGCGCACCGCCAGGTCGTCGGGTTTGTGCAGGAAGTGGTGGGCCAGCTTCTCGAAGCCCTCGTAACACAGGAAGGCGCCGCCCACCATCAGCAGCGGCGTCACCAGCCAGGGTGCGAAGCTCGCGATGAGCAGCGCCGCGGGCACCAGGATGGCCTTGTTGAGGAAGGACCCCTTGGCCACGGCCCAGACCACGGGCAGTTCACGATCGGCCTTGACGCCGGAAACCTGCTGCGCGTTCAGCGCCAGGTCGTCGCCCAGCACGCCGGCGGTCTTCTTCGCGGCCAGCTTGCTGAGCAGCGCCACGTCGTCCAGCACGCTGGCGATGTCGTCGAGGAGGGCGAGAAGACTTGAGGCCATGGCGAGATTCTGCATGCCCGGCGCACGGCCGACCGTGCGGTGTCGGTGGCCCGCGGTGCGACACTGCCGGCCGCCATGCGTGAACACTTCCTGCTCGACCCCGGCACCGTCTTCCTGAACCACGGCTCCTATGGTGCGTGTCCGAAACCGGTGTTCGCCGAGTTCCAGCGCTGGCAGCTCGAGATGGAACGCAACCCGGTGGACTTCCTCGGCCGCCGCTCGGGTGCGCTGCTGGCCGCCGCGCGGGCGCGGCTGGCCGAGTACCTGGGCGCGGACGCGGCTGACCTGGTGTTTGTGTCCAACGCCACCACCGGCGTCAACACCGTGGCGCAGTCTCTGGCGCTGCAACCGGGCGACGAGGTGCTGGCCACCGACCACGAGTACGGCGCGTGCGACGCCACCTGGCGCGCCGCCTGCACCAGGGCCGGTGCCCGCTACCGCCGTGTCGAGATACCCCTGCCCTTCGACAGCGACGGCTTCGTCGACCGCATGATGGCCGCGGTGACACCGCGCACGAAACTGGTCTTCGCCAGCCATGTGACATCGACGACGGCGCTGATCTTTCCCGTCGCCGCGCTGTGTACGGCAGCGCGCGAACGCGGCATCACGACGCTGATCGACGGCGCCCATGCGCCGGGGCAACTGCCGCTGGACCTCGCCGCCGTCGGCGCCGATTACTACACCGGCAACTGCCACAAGTGGCTGTGTGCGCCCAAGGGCGCGGCCTTCCTGCACGTGCGGCGCGAACACCAGGCCGGCATCGCCGCGCCGGTGGTGAGTTGGGGCTATGTGGCCGAGTTGATGGCGGGTGAACAGCACGACACCGCCGCCTTCGATGCCTTCACCGGGCACGGGCTGCTGCAACGCCGCCTGCAGTGGCAGGGCACACGCGACATCGCCGCCTTCCTCGCCGTGCCCGCAGCCATCGACTTCCAGCAGCAGCACGACTGGCCGTCCTGGCAGCGCCGCTGCCATGCGCTGGCCTGCGCCACGCGGGCGCGCGTGGCGCAGCACAACGGCCTGCCCGCGGCGGCGCCCGACGCGGCCTTTGCACAGATGGTGGTCATCCCCGTCGCCACCGCCGACCCGGCGGCGCTGCAGCGTCGGCTGTTTCAGCAACATCGCATCGAGGTACCGATGACGCAGCACGGCAGGCAGCGCTTCGTGCGCGTTTCAGTGCAGGCCTACAACACCGAGGCCGAGCTGGACGCGCTGGTGCTGGCGCTGTGCCCGCCCGCAGGGCCAGCGACTGCCGCTTAAGGGCGCGCCCCGGGGCCCGGGGGGCCAAAACGCACATCCCGGCGCTCCGCCACGGCCGCGCCGCCGCCGCAGCCGCGTATATTGCCGCGCAGACCGCCGGGCGGGTGCCCGGGGCAAGACAACGACGGAGACACCATGAATCTATTGCGTCTGGGCGCCATTGCATTGGCTACCGCGGGTTTGCTGGCCGCTTGCGGCGGCAGTGACGATCCGCCTGCCGAGGCAAAGGTCACCTACGGCAAGCTCGTCGTCTTCGGCGACAGCCTCAGCGACGTCGGCACCTATGCCACGCCAGGTCTGGTGGGTGCAACGGGCGGCGGTCGCTTCACCATCAACGGTGCCGACACACAACTGTGGGTCGACCGCGTGGCCACGGCGGCCAAGGTACCCGCTGTATGCGCGGCGCAGAACGGCCTGAACAGCGTGGGGCCGCTGGCTGGCTTCGCTTCGGCCCTTGTCAACCGCGCCGGCTGCTACGGCTATGCCCAGGGCGGCGCGCGGGTGACGAACCCGGTGGGCCCCGGCAACGTCGCCACGCTGCCAGGGGCGTCCAGCGGCGCGCTGGGACAACTGACTGTGCCGGTGGTAACGCAGATCAGCACCCACCTCGCCTTGTCGGGTGGCAGCTTCACCGGCACCGACCTGGTGACGGTGCTGGCCGGGGCCAACGACCTGTTCATGCAAGTGGCCACGGTGCAGGCCACCGTGGCGGCAGGCGGCAATGCCACGGCAGCAGGCCAGGCTGCCAGCGTCGCAATGGGCCAGGCCGGCGGCGAGCTCGCGGCCTACATCAAGAGCCTCATCGTCGCCAAGGGCGCCAAGCGCGTCGTCGTGGTCGGCGTGCCAGACGTCAGCGTGACACCCGACGCCGCGGGCCGCGACCAGGCCTCGCGCGACCTCATTCAGATGCTGTCCTTCACCTTCAACGCGCAGCTACAACACGGCCTGCAGGGCGTGGCCGAGGTCCTCTACGTCGACGGATATACCGCCATCCAGCAGTGGACAGTCAACCCCGGCGCCTACGGCCTGAGCAACGTGCGCACGCAGGCGTGCAATGCGGCGGCCGTCGCCAGCTCGCTGCTGTGCAGCGCCGCCACGCTGATCAGTGGCGACACCAGCAAGTACCTCTTCGCCGACGGCGTGCACCCGACGCCCTATGGCCACGAGCTGTTCGGCAAGGCGGTGATCGACGCGTTGACCGCCAGGGGCTGGTTGTAGGCTGACGCCGCAGGCTGCGGCGGCCGCGCCTCAGCGCGGCTTGTTGCGCCGCCCGGCGGACTTGGCCGCCGGCGCTGCCCCAGTCTCGCGCGGCGGCAGGCCGGTGTGCTGCGTCAGCAGCCGGCCCTTCGTCACCACCGAGGTTCGCGCGCCCGCCGGCGTGCTGTTCTTGCGCCTGGCGCTGACATAACCCGCATCCCCCACCGGCTGGAAAGCCGGGATCAGGTGGTGCTTGCCGTTGCCGATGAGGTCGGCGCGGCCCATCTTCTTCAGCGCCTCGCGCAGCAGCGGCCAGTTGTTGGCGTCGTGCCAGCGCAGGAAAGCCTTGTGCAGTCTGCGGCGCTTCTCGCCGCGCACGGTGTCGACCTTCTCTGCGCGTTTCGGGTCACGGCTGATGCCCTTCAGCGGGTTCAGGTCGGTGTGGTACATCGCCGTGGCCGTGGCCATCGGCGACGGGTAGAAGGTCTGCACCTGGTCGGCCTTGAAGCCGTTGCGCTTCAGCCAGATCGCCAGGTTCATCATGTCCTCGTCGCTGGTGCCCGGGTGCGCCGCGATGAAGTAGGGGATGAGGTACTGCTTCTTGCCCGCCTCGGCGCTGAACTTCTCGAACATCTGCTTGAAGCGGTCGTAGCTGCCGATGCCCGGCTTCATCATCTTCGACAGCGGCCCGCCCTCGGTGTGCTCGGGCGCGATCTTCAGGTAGCCGCCGACATGGTGTGTCACCAGCTCCTTCACGTACTCGGGGCTCTGCACCGCCAGGTCGTAGCGCAGCCCGGAACCGATGAGGATCTTCTTCACGCCACGCAGCGCGCGCGCGCGGCGGTACATGTGGATCAGCGGCGTGTGGTCGGTGTTGAGGTTGGGGCAGATGCCCGGGTAGACGCAGCTCGGCTTGCGGCACGCCGCCTCGATGGCCGCGCTCTTGCAGCCGATGCGGTACATGTTGGCCGTGGGTCCGCCCAGGTCCGAGATCACACCTGTGAAGCCCTTGACCTTGTCGCGGATCTCCTCGATCTCGCGGATCACGCTGTCTTCCGAACGGCTCTGGATGATGCGGCCCTCGTGCTCGGTGATCGAGCAGAAGGTGCAGCCGCCGAAACAGCCGCGCATGATGTTGACGCTGAAGCGGATCATCTCCCAGGCCGGGATCTTGGTCGCGGCATCAAAGCCGCCCTGCGCGTCGGCGTAGGCGGGGTGCGGGCTGCGCGCATAGGGCAGGTCGAAGACCAGGTCCATCTCGGCGGTGGCCAGCGGGATGGGCGGCGGGTTGATCCAGACGTCGCGCTCGCCATGCCGCTGCACCAGCGCACGCGCGTTGCCGGGGTTGGTCTCCAGGTGCAGCACGCGGTTGGCGTGGGCGTAGAGCACGGGGTCGCTCTTCACCTGTTCGTAGCTGGGCAGGCGCACCACCGTCTTGTCGCGCGGCGGCAGCTTCACGGCGCCGGCCTTGCGGCTCACCGGCATGGCCACGGTCGCCACCGGCGCAGCCGCGGCGCCGCCGCTGCCCTCTTCCTTGGCGCAGGTCTCGCCCACCGAAGCCGCGGCCTCTTCGGTCGTCAGGTAGGGGTTGATGTGCTCGTCGATGCGGCCCGGGCGGTCGACCTCGGTGCTGTCGATCTCGAACCAGTCGCTGCCGAAGCGATGGCCTTCAACGTCTGCGACGGTGCGCACCATGAAGGCCGTGCCGCGGATGTCGGTCAGGCTCGCCACCGGCTTGCGCGCCGCCAGGCGGTGCGCCACTTCGATGATGGCGCGCTCGGCGTTGCCGTAGAGCAGCAGGTCGGCCTTGCTGTCGACGAGGATGCTGCGGCGCACCTTGTCCTGCCAGTAGTCGTAATGCGCGATGCGGCGCAGGCTGGCCTCGATGCCGCCGATCACCACCGGCACCTCGCTCCAGGCCTCCTTGCAGCGCTGGGTGTAGACGAGTGTCGCGCGATCGGGGCGTTTGCCGCCCTCGCCGCCGGGGGTGTAGGCGTCGTCGCTGCGGATCTTCCTGTCGGCGGTGTAGCGGTTGATCATCGAATCCATGTTTCCGGCGGCGACGCCGAAGAACAGATTCGGTTTGCCCAGCACCTTGAACGCATCGGCGCTCTGCCAGTCGGGCTGCGCAATGATGCCGACGCGGAAACCCTGCGCTTCGAGCACGCGCCCGACGACGGCCATGCCGAAGCTGGGGTGGTCGACATAGGCGTCGCCGGTGACGATGACGATGTCGCAGCTGTCCCAGCCGAGCGCTTCCATCTCGGCGCGGCTCATCGGCAGGAACGGCGCGGTGCCGAAGCGCTTGGCCCAGAAGGGGCGGTAGCTGGCCAGCGGCTTCGCCTGAGGCTTGCCTTCAGGCGGCGCGTCGGCGCGAACGGGGTTGGGAGCGAGGACAGGCACGGCGGGCAGCACGGTGTCGGCAAGGCCGGCGAAGCGTGAATTGTCGACCCCGGCGCCCTCACCAGGGGGTTGCGGGGGCATACGATGCCCCTTCCGGGCGCTCAAGCCCGCCCCTGCAAGGTCGATAACCGCTGGATGGAAGCCTTCTTCAGCTGGGTGGCCGCCGGTTTCGGTGCACTGTTCGTCGTCGCCGTGGCGGTGGCTTGGTGGGAACACCTGGCGCGCAACACGCGTCCGCTGCAGGTGCCCGAGCAGGCCAAGCCACGCGCGGTGAAGGTCGACGTTCCGCTGGACACCGCCGCGGGCGTGCTGCTGCCCGCCAGCGACACCGACGAACGCCGTGCCACCCTGGGCGGGGCGATGGAACGCATGGGCCGTGTCGGCCGCGCGGCGCGCGCCGAGGGCGCGGTCTCGCCCGATGCCTGGACGGAAACGAGCCCGATGGTGCTGCACCCCTTGCCCGAGACCGACGCGCCGCGGCCGCCGACGTCTCGCGTCTGAGCGGTTCAGGACGCCGGCACGCCCTCTTCCTCGTCCACCTCCTCGCCGAGGAAACCGCCGCTCTGGTGCGCCCACAGGCGCGCGTAGATGCCGCCTGCAGCCAGCAGCGACGCGTGGTCACCCACCTCGACGATGCGGCCGTGGTCCATCACCACCAGGCGGTCCATCGCCGCGATGGTGCTCAGCCGGTGGGCAATCGCCACCACCGTCTTGCCTTCCATCAGCCGGTACAGGCTCTGCTGGATGGCGGCCTCGACCTCGCTGTCCAGCGCGCTGGTGGCTTCGTCGAGCAGCAGGATGGGCGCGTCCTTCAGCATCACGCGCGCGATGGCGATGCGCTGGCGCTGGCCGCCGCTGAGCTTCACGCCACGTTCGCCGACGTGGGCGTCGTAGGCCTTGCGGCCCTTGGCGTCGGACAGACCGACGATGAAGTCGGCCGCCTCGGCGCGCTCGGCCGCGTGGCGCATCTCGGCATCGGTGGCTCCGGGGCGGCCGTAGACGATGTTGTCGCGCACGCTGCGGTGCAGCAGCGAGGTGTCCTGCGTGACCATGCCGACATGGCGGCGCAGGCTCTCCTGCGTCACGCCGGCGATGTCCTGGCCGTCGATGAGGATGCGCCCGCCTTCGAGGTCATACAGGCGCAGCAGCAGGTTCACCACCGTGCTCTTGCCCGCGCCTGAGCGGCCCACCAGGCCGATCTTCTCGCCGGGGCGGATGTGCAGGTTCAGGCCGTCGACGACGGGCCGCGTGCCACCGTAGGCGAACACCACGTCGTCGAACACCACCTCGCCACGCGGCACCACCAGCGCCTTGGCGTCGGGCCTGTCGACCACCGAGCGTGTGCGCGACAGCGTGCCCATGCCGTCCTGCACGGTGCCGATGTGCTCGAACAGCGTGGCCATCTCCCACATCACCCAGTGCGAGATGCCGTTGAGGCGGAAGGCCATCGCCGTGGCCGCGGCCACGGCACCGACGCCGATCGCCGCATCCATCCACAGCCGCAGGCTGACCGCCGTGATGGCCGCGATGAGGCCCACGCTGAGCACCTGGTTGACGGTCTCGAAAGCCGTCACCAGGCGCATCTGGCGGTAGGCCGTGGTCATGAACTCCTGCATCGCGCCGCGCGCGAACTGCGCCTCGCGGTTCGAGTGCGAGAACAGCTTCACCGTCGCGATGTTGGTGTAGGCGTCGGTGATGCGGCCCGTCATCAGCGAACGGGCATCGGCCTGCAGCTGCGCCACCTTGCCCAGGCGCGGCACGAAGTACCACAGCGTCAACCCATACAGCAGCAGCCAGCCAAGGAAGGGCAGCACCAGCCACAGGTCGAAGGCACCTACCACCGCCAGCAACGTGACGAAGTAGATGACGACGTAGACCAGGATGTCGGTGACGATGAGCCAGGTGTCGCGCACCGCCAGCGCCGTCTGCATCACCTTGGTGGAGATGCGCCCGGCAAACTCGTCCTGGTAGAAGCCCATGCTCTGCTCGAGCATCAGGCGGTGGAAGGTCCAGCGCAGCCGCATCGGGAAGTTGCTGAACACCCCCTGGTACTTGAACAGGGCCTGCAGCGCCACGAAGACGACGCTGGCTGCCAGCACGCCGGCCAGCAGCGTCATCGTGCGGCCGTGCTCCACCCACAGCTGCGCCGGCTGCACCTTGGCCAGCACGTCGACCACGTGAGCCATCATGCTGAAGAGCAACGCCTCGAAGGCGCCGATGGCGGCTGTGAACAGCGTCACCAGCAGCAGCCAGGGGCGCACACCGCGCGAGCAGGTCCACAGGAAGGCAAAGAACTGCGTCGGCGGGGATGGCGGCAGTGCGTCCGGGTACGGGTGCACCAGCCTTTCGAATCTTGCGAACACTTGTGTCTTTCCCTGGGCGTGCCGGGGCACCTCGTGGATGCCGCAGAGGCGATGGATCTTGGGTCCGCATGAGCCATGGGCCCGCCGCGGATGCGCGGCCGGGTCGGCCGCAGGGGGCGCATTATGGTGGGCCGCGTGCTGTACAGGCATCCCGCCGATGGCCGCCAGGGTGTGCTGGCTATGATCGTCCGAGGAGACGGCAGCACCCCCATGTTCGACTACATCATCGTCGGCGGCGGTTCGGCCGGCTGCGTGCTGGCCGCCCGGCTCAGCGAGGACCGCGACACGCAGGTCTGCCTGCTCGAGGCCGGGCCGCGCGACGACAGCGTGCTGGTGCAGTGCCCGGCGGGCGTCGTCGCCGGCGGGATGCTCAAGGGCTGGAAATACAACTGGGCCTTCGACACCGTGCCGCAGGCGGGCCTGGGCGGCCGCGTCGGCTACCAGCCACGCGGGCGCGGGCTGGGCGGTTCGAGCTCGATCAACGCCATGCTCTACATCCGCGGGCAGCGTGAGGACTTCGAGCACTGGGCCGCCGAGGGCAACCCGGGCTGGGGCTGGCAAGGCGTGCTGCCCTACTTCCTGAAGGCCGAGCACAACGAACGCGGCGCCAGCGCCCTCCACGCCACCGGCGGGCCGTTGAACGTGACGGACCCGCTGTGCCCCAGCCGCACCGCCGCGCGCTTCGTCGAGGCCGCGGTGCAGGCCGGGCTGCCGCGGAACGGCGACTTCAACGGCGATCGGCAGGAAGGCGTGGGCTTCTACCAGGTGACGCAGAAAGATGGCGAACGCTGCAGCGCCGCCAAGGCCTACCTGACGCCGAACCTGGGCCGCCCCAACCTGAAGGTGCTGACCGGCGCGGCCGTCATGCGCATCACCTTGGAAGGCAGACGCGCGACAGGCGTCGAGGTGCGCGTCGACGGCACGCTGCAGAAGTTGCAGGCGCGGCGCGAGGTGCTGCTGAGCGCAGGCGCGCTGAATTCGCCGCAGTTGCTGCTGCTCTCGGGCATCGGCCCCGGTGCGCACCTGCAGCAGCATGGCCTGCCGGTGCTGCACGACCTGGCCGGCGTCGGCCGGCACCTGCACGACCACGTCAGCGTCACCCACGTCGTCGCCGCGCCGCGTTGCACCGACACCTTCACCGTCTCGCCCAGCGGCTTGCCGATGGCGATCCGGGGCGCCTGGGACTGGCGCACCAAGCGCCAGGGTGTGCTGACCAGTACCATCGCCGAGGCCGGCGCCTTCTTCAGGAGCCGGCCCGAGGAGTCGCGGCCCGACCTGCAACTGCACTTCGTCATCACCAAGCTCATCGACCACGCGCGCACGCTGCCCTGGGGGCACGGGTACACCTGCCACCTGTGCCCCCTGCGCCCGGCCAGCCGCGGCAGCCTGAAACTGGCCAGCGCCGATCCCGGCGCCGCGCCCTTGATCGACCCCAACTTCTTCGGCGACCCCACCGACATGGAACTCATGATCCGCGGCTTCAAGCGGCTGCGGCACATCCTGCAGCAGCCCGCGCTGGCTGAACTCGGCGGCAACGAAGGGCCGGCGCAGGCCGCGGCGCAGACCGACGCGCAGATCGAGCGCTACATCCGCGACAACTCCGACACCGAGTACCACCCGGTGGGCAGCTGCCGCATGGGCCCGGGCCCGCTGGACGTGGTGAACCACGTGCTGCGTGTGCACGGCCTGCAGGGCCTGCGTGTCGTCGATGCGTCGGTGATGCCGCACATCGTCTCGGGCAACACCAATGCGCCCACGATCATGATCGCCGAGAAGGCCGCCGACCTGATCAAGGCGGCGGCATGAACGGCGCACGCAAGCTGAAGCTGTCGGTGCTTGACCAGTCGGTGGCCTGCGCCGGCCGCGACGAGGGCCATGCCCTGCGCGACACGCTCGACCTGGCCCAGCACTGCGAGGCGCTGGGCTGCGCGCGCTTCTGGGTCAGTGAACACCACGGCCTGCCGACCATCGTGGGCAGCGCGCCCGAGATCCTGATGGCGGCCATCGCCGCGCGCACCACGCGCATCCGCATCGGCAGCGCCGGTGTGATGCTGCCGCACTACGCGGCGCTGAAGGTGGCCGAGCAGTTCCGCGTTCTGGACGCGCTGGCGCCGGGGCGCATCGACCTGGGTGTGGGCCGCGCGCCCGGCGGCGACCAGCGCACCGCGCTGGCGCTGAACCCGAACGCCGCGCGTGCGGCCGACCAGTTCCCGCAGCAGGTGGTCGACCTGCAGGCCTGGACCAGTGGCCTGCGCCATCAGGGGCTGACGGCGCACCCGCTGCCGGCCAGCGGCGGCACACCACCCGAGATCTGGATCCTGGGCAGTTCCGACTACGGCGCTCAGCTCGCGGCCCACCTCGGCCTGCCCTATGCGTTCGCCTACTTCTTCATGGATGGCCAGGGCGTCGAACAGGCGCTCGGCCTGTACCGGCAGCTCTACCGGCCCAGCGCTCGCCACCCGCGGCCGCAGCCCACGATCTGCGTCTGGGCGCTGGCCGCCGACACCGAGGCCGCGGCGCACCACCACGCGCTGAGCCGCGACCGCTGGCGGCTCGACCGCCAGCGCGGCGTGCTCGGGCCGTTGAAGACGCCCGACGAGGTGGCGGCCGCCGGCTTCAGCGCCACCGAATCAGCAGAGTTGGCGCCGCTGCGCCGCCGCTCGCTCGTCGGCACGGCGGAACACGTGGCGCAGGGTTTGCGCCGGCTGGCCGACGAACTCGACCTGGACGAGATCGTGATCAACACCTGGGCGCACGACCCCGCGGTGCGCCGGCATTCCTACGCGCTGCTGGCAGGGCAATTCGGGCCGCCCTGAAAGTCGAACCCCCTGGTCCCGTGAGGGCCAGGGGGCGGGCGGCCGAGGCCACCAATGAAGCTCCGGAGGTAGGCGGTCCGGGGCTCCTGACGCGCTGGTATGGCGCCGTCGATGTTGCCTGCATCCAGGCAACCCAACAGTACGCCCGGATGCCGCTGCGCGCAAGCCGGAAATGGTGCCCTGGGGCCTTTGCGTATGCCCCGGGCACAACCTTAACCCTTGGGCATCAGGCCGGCGACGATCGCCTCGACCCGCTGCGTCACCGCCGCGTCCATGGTGATGGTGTGCCCCCACTCACGTGATGTCTCGCCCGGCCACTTGTTCGTCGCGTCCAGCCCCATCTTGCCACCCAGCCCGCTGACGGGCGAAGCGAAGTCGAGGTAGTCGATGGGTGTGCTCTCCACCAGCGTTGTGTCGCGCACCGGGTCCATGCGCGTGGTGATCGCCCACACCACTTCTTGCCAGTTGCGGATGTCGACGTCGTCGTCGGTGACGACGATGAACTTGGTGTACATGAACTGGCGCAGGAAGCTCCAGAGGCCAAACATCACACGCTTGGCATGCCCCGGGTAGGCTTTCCTGATCGAGATGATCGCCATGCGGTAGCTGCAGCCCTCGGGCGGCAGGTAGAAGTCGACGATCTCCGGAAACTGCTTCTGCAGGATGGGCACGAACACTTCGTTCAGCGCCACGCCCAGGATGGCCGGCTCGTCGGGCGGCTTGCCTGTGTAGGTGGAGTGGTAGACGGGGTCGCGTCGGTGTGTCAGGCGGTCGAGGCGGAAGACCGGGAACCAGTCCTGCTCGTTGTAGTAACCGGTGTGGTCGCCGAAGGGGCCTTCCAGCGCGTGCAGGTAGCCGCCCTTCTCCATGAGCTTGATGCCCTTGTCCGACAGGCCCTCGAAGCCGGGGGCGGCTGTCGGAACATGGCCCTCGAACACGAACTCGGCGCTCGCCGGCACCTGCAGGCGCAGCGCACCTTCGCCCACCGACGTGGCCACCAGTTCGGTGCGGCTGCCGCGCAGCAGGCCGGCGAACTGGTATTCGCTCAGGGTGTCGGGCACCGGCGTCACCGCACCCAGGATGGTGGCCGGGTCGGCGCCGAGCGCCACGGCCATCGGAAAGGGCCGGCCGGGGTTGGCGCGAGCGAACTCGCGGAAGTCGAGCGCGCCGCCGCGATGCGCCAGCCAGCGCATGATGACCTCGCGCTTGCCGATCACCTGCTGGCGGTAGATGCCCAGGTTCTGGCGGCTGCGCGGTGCAGCCACGCCCTGAGGGCCACGAGTGATGACCAGGCCCCAGGTGATCAGCGGGCCGGCGTCGCCGGGCCAGCAGGTCTGCACGGGCAGCAGGCCGAGGTCGATGTCCGGCCCCTCGATGACCACGTCCTGGCAGGGCGCACTGCGCTGCACCGAGGGCTTCATGTCCCAAAGTGCCTTGGCCATCACCAGCAGCTTGCCGGCGTCCTTCAGGCCCTTGGGCGGCTCGGGTTCCTTGAGCCCGGCGAGCAGCCGGCCGACGTCCCGCAGGTCGGAAAGTGTTTCAGCGCCCATGCCCAGGGCCACCCGTCTGGGGGTGCCGAAGAGGTTGATCAGGCACGGAAAGTTGTAACCCGTGGGCTGGGTGCAGAGCACCGCCGGCCCGCCGGCGCGTAGCAACTTGTCACCGATTGCCGTCATTTCGAGACGCGGCGATACGGGTTCGCCGAGTTTTCGCAGTTCGCCCAGCTTTTCGAGCTGGGCCATGAAGTCGCGCAGGTCCCGATATTTCATGGATTCCGATATTAGAGGATCGATCGATATTCTTGACCGCGTATGAGGGCGTTCCTAGAATTCGCCGAAACCTGAACTTTCAGGGTTTACCCGCGGCGCCGGCAGCACACCCCCCGAGCGCCCCGAGGTGACACCGTCCCGGCAGGGGACCGGCGGCACTCGCAACCTCTTAGCGAGCTTTCAGCCCCGGACCCGATCTGCGGTTGATTATTGCTGTGGCCCCGAAGCCGTTCACTGCGACGGCCGGCGCCACAGGTGTCAGGAGAAAGTCACGATGCGAGCTATTGCCCTGCTGCGCGACGCGCCGCGAGCCACTGCCCGATCGGTCAGCGTCTTCGCCGGCGACGTCGGTCGCGGTCTGCTGGAGATCAGCCACAACACCCTCGCCCTGGTGGGCCTGGCGGCGATTGCCGTCCTCGTGCTCGGCCTGGGCCGTCCCGAGGTGCGCCACGAGGTGGAAGTGGTGGCCCTGGAATGGCTGCAGTTGCGGCACGAGGAACGTGAACACGCTTCCGGCAACCTGCTGTCTGCCGTGGCCGAACCCGACGCCGTGGCGCGTGCCACCGCCGCCGACCTGAAGGAACTGACGAACCAGCAGGCCACGCTGGCGACCTGGATCGCCCGCCGCTACAAGGTCGCCCCCGAACCCATCGGCGCGCTGGTGCAGGAAGCATGGTCCATCGGCCAGCGCGCCGGGCTCGACCCGACGCTGATCCTGGCCATCATGGCGGTCGAGTCCAGCTTCAACCCCTTCGCGCAGAGCCCCGTGGGTGCGCAGGGCCTGATGCAGGTGCTGACGCGGGTGCACGACGACAAGTACGTGCCCTTCGGCGGCCGCCACGCGGCTTTCGACCCCATCACCAACCTGCGTGTCGGTGTGCAGGTGCTGAAGGAATGCATACAGCGCGCCGGCAGCCTGCAGGAAGGCCTGCGCTACTACGTGGGCGCCGCGCTGCTGGAGACCGACGGCGGCTATGTCGGCCGCGTGCTGGCCGAGCAGGGCCACATGCGCAGCGTCGTCGATGGCCGCAGGGTGGCGGTGAACATCAGCAACACGCCTGCCGCGACCGCACAGAAGGACACCGAAACCCCGGCCCCGCCGGCACTGAGCGACAAACCCGCCGAAGTCGAGCAGGTGGCACTGCTGCGCTGAGCCGCTGTGCCCGGGGCCGGCGGCGACGCCGCGGCCGCGCCGAAGCTACACTGAGCGCCTGCGCGACTGGCGATAAGGCCCGCGGCTGTCAAGCCGGGCCCGAGGTGGACGACCACCGGGAAGCGCAGGCCGCGTGCCCCGTTGCCGCGGTGCCCGCCGTTCGCCTGGGCAGCCCTCGACCGCATCCCGCTTGGCCCCACCCCCGGTTCAGCGCGCTGCGGCCATCGAAGGCCCTTCACCCCCGAAGAGGACTGCCATGTTCGACCGTTCCATGTCCACCATCGCCAACGTCGACCCCGAGATCTGGGCCGCGATGCAGGCCGAGAGCCACCGCCAGGAAGAGCACATCGAGCTCATCGCCAGCGAGAACTACACCTCGCCCGCCGTGATGGAAGCGCAGGGCTCGCAGATGACCAACCAGAACGCCGAGGGCTACCCCGGCAAGCGCTACTACGGTGGTTGTGAGTTCGTCGACGTGGCCGAGAACCTGGCCATCGAGCGCTGCAAGCAGCTCTTCGGCGCCCAGTTCGCCAACGTGCAGGCCAACAGCGGCAGCCAGGCCAACCAGGCCGTCTTCTTCGGCCTGCTGCAGCCCGGCGACACCATCATGGGCATGAGCCTGGCCGAAGGCGGCCACCTCACGCACGGCATGGCGCTGAACATGAGCGGCAAGTGGTTCAAGGTCATCAGCTACGGCCTGGACGCCGACGAAGCCATCGACTACGACGCCATGGAACGTCTGGCGCACGAACACAAGCCCAAGCTCATCATCGCCGGCGCCAGCGCCTACAGCCTGCGCATCGACTTCGAGCGCTTCGCGAAAGTGGCCAAGGCCGTCGGCGCGATCTTCATGGTCGACATGGCGCACTACGCGGGGCTCATCGCCGCCGGCGTCTACCCCAACCCCGTGCCGTTTGCCGACGTGGTGACCTCCACCACCCACAAGAGCCTGCGCGGCCCGCGGGGCGGCATCATCCTGATGAAAGCTGAACACGAAAAGGCCATCAACAGC
>JAURZK010000144.1 GCA_030653505.1 Rubrivivax sp. | reverse complement strand
CTTGCGGGTCAGCGCGACCATCGGGGTGGAGCAGAAGAGCCCGATGTTGACGCCGTTGACGCCGAAGCGGGCGGTGTCGGCGGCGGTGACCATATCGCAGGAGGCCGCAAGCTGGCAGCCGGCGGCGGTGGCAAGACCGTGGACCCGGGCGATGACGGGCTGCGGCAGGGCGGGGATCATCTGCATGACGCGGGCGCATTGCGCGAAAAGGTCGGCGTAGAAGGACGCGCCCTTGTCGGGGGCGGTGCGGGCGGCCTGCATTTCCTTGAGGTCGTGCCCGGCGCAGAAGGCCTTGCCCGCCGCGGCGATCACCACCACGCGCGCGGCCGGGTCGTCGGCCACGTGGTGCAGCGTGGTCTGCAACGCCTCGATCATGCCCTCGCTCAGCGAATTGAAGGCCTGCGGGCGGTTCAGCGTCAGCGTCACCACGCCGCGTGCGTCCTTCTCGTGCAGCACCAGGGCTTCTTGATTCATCGTCGTGTCTCCTATTCGAAGGCCGCGCCGCCCTTGGCGCGTTCGCGCAGCTGGAACTTCTGGATCTTGCCCGTGCTCGTCTTCGGGATGGGCTCGAAGCGGATCTCGCGCGGCAGCTTGTAGCGCGCCAGCAGGCCCCTGCAATGCTCGATCAGTTCCTCTGCCGTGACGCTGCTGCCGACCTGGGTCTCGACATAGGCCACCGGCGTCTCGCCCCACTTGGGGTCGGGCCGCGCCACCACGGCGCAGGCCAGCACGGCGGGGTGGCGGTAGAGCGCATCTTCCACTTCCAGGCTGCTGATGTTCTCGCCGCCGCTGATGATGATGTCCTTGCTGCGGTCCTTGATCTTGACGTAGCGGTCGGGCTCCATCACCGCCAGGTCGCCGGTGTGGAACCAGCCGCCTTCGAAGGCTCTGGCGGTGGAGGCCGGATTTTTCAGGTAGCCCTTCATCACGATGTTGCCGCGGAACATGATCTCGCCCATGGTCTGGCCGTCGGCAGGTGTCTCGGCCATCGTCTCGGGGTCGAGCACGGTCATGCCTTGCTGCAGCATGTAGCGCACACCCTGGCGGCCGTTCAGGCGCGTCTGCTCGCTCAGGCTCTCGCCGGCCCAGCTGTCGCGCTTGACGGCCACGCTGGCGGGGCCGTAGACCTCGGTCAGGCCGTAGACATGCGTGATGTCGAAGCCGATCTTCGCCATGCCCTCGATCATCGCCGCCGGCGGCGCGGCACCCGCCACCATGCCGCGCACCCGCTGCGTGATCCCGGCGCGCCACTCGGCCGGCGCGCTGATGAGCAGGTTGTGCACGATGGGCGCGGCGCAGTAGTGGTCGACCGCATGCTCGCGCATCGCCTGCAGGATGGCCTGCGCGTCGACCCTGCGCAGGCAGACGTGGGTGCCGCCGAGCATGGCCACCGTCCACGGGAAACACCAGCCGTTGCAGTGGAACATGGGCAGGGTCCAAAGATAGACCGGGAAGTGCGGCATGGTCCAGGTCGACGCGTTGCACACCGCATTGAGGTAGGCGCCGCGGTGGTGGGTGACCACGCCTTTCGGGTCACCCGTGGTGCCGCTGGTGTAGCTGATGGCGATGGCGTCCCACTCGTCGGCGGGGCCGTCCAGCCGCGGCAGCGGTGCGTGCGCGGCCAGCAGGGCCTCGTATTCGTGGCTGCCCAGCAGTTCGCCAGGGCCGCCGTACTCGCTGTCGGCCACGTCGATCACCACCGGCGTGCGGCCGAACTCGTCGCGCAGCAGCCGCAGCGCCGGGCCCATCACGGGCGCGAACTCGCGGTCGGTGATGACCACGGCGGCCTCGCAATGGTTCATCTGCCAGGCCAGCAGCGGTGCATCCAGCCGCGTGTTCAGCGTGTTCAGCACCGCGTTCAGCGCCGGCACCGCGTAGTGGGCTTCCACCATCTCGGGCGTGTTGGGCAGCATCACGCTGACGGTGCTGCCGCGCGCCACGCCCAGCGCGCGCAAAGCCGCGGCCAGCCGCGCCGAACGTTCGTGTGTCCGCGCCCAGCTGTAGCGTCGCGCGCCGTGCACCACGGCGGGCAGGTCGCCGAAGACCTCGGCGCTGCGCTCGACGAAGCTCACCGGCGACAGCGGCACGAAGTTGGCGGCGTTCTTGTCCAGATCCTGGTCGTAGAGGCTCATGGGCGTGGCTCGGTGCTGAAGTGCGACCACCATGCTACGCGCGCTGCGTTCTCACGCAGCAGCAACCTGCCGCTCAGGCTGCGGCCGCGCGCTGGGCCTGGTCGCGACGCGCCTGCGGAAGCAAGCGCCTGGTCGCTACGCGCTTGCGCAAGCAAGCGCCTGGTTGATGTCCCAGAGGATGTCGTCGATGTGCTCCAGCCCCACCGAGATGCGCACCATGTCGGGCGGCACGCCGGCGGCCCGTTGCTGCGCTTCGTCGAGTTGCCGGTGCGTGGTGCTCGCCGGGTGGCTGATGAGCGTGCGCGTGTCGCCGATGTTGACGAGGTGGCTCATGAACTGCGCACCCTCGATGAACTTCACGCCGGCGGCCTCGCCGCCCTTCACACCGAAGGCAAGCAGGCCCGACGCGCCGCGCATCTGCCGTTTCAGCAGCGCATGCTGCGGGTGGTCGGGCAGGCCGGGGTAGTTGACCCAGGCGACCCTGGGATGGCTGCCCAGGAACTGCGCCACCGCCAGCGCGTTGCTGCAGTGGCGCTCCATGCGCAGCGGCAGGGTTTCCACGCCCTGCAGGATCTGCCACGCGCTCATCGGCGACAGCGCCGCTCCGAAGACACGCAGGCTTTCCATGCGGCAGCGCATCGTGAAGCCGAAGTCGCCAAAGGTCTCGAAGAACTTCACGCCGTGGTAGCCGGATGAAGGCTCGGTCATGCCGGGGAACTTGCCGTTGTCCCAGGGGAAACGGCCACCCTCGACGACCACGCCACCCAGCGTGGTGCCGTGCCCGGCCAGGTACTTGGTGGCGCTGTGCACCACGATGTCGGCGCCCAGCGTCAGGGGGTTGCACAGGACCGGGCTGGGTACGGTGTTGTCGACGATCAGCGGCACGCCGTGAGCGTGCGCGACGTCGGCGATGGCCGCGATGTCCAGCACCACCAGGCTGGGGTTGCCCAGGGTCTCGGCATAGACGGCGCGGGTGTTCGGCCGCATCGCGGCGGCAAAGGCCGCGGGGTTCGTCGCGTCGACGAAGGTGGTCTCGATGCCGAACTTCTTCAGGTTCACGGCCAGCATCGTCACGCTGCCGCCGTAGAGCGCGCCGGCCGCCACCACGTGGTCGCCGGCCTGCAGCAGCGTCGTCAGCACCATGGTCTCGGCCGCCATGCCGCTGGCGCTGGCCACCGCGGCGCGGCCCTGCTCCAGCGCGGCCACGCGCTCTTCCAGTGCCGCCACCGTGGGGTTGGACAGGCGCGAGTAGACGTTGCCGAAGGTCTGCAGGTTGAACAGGCTCGCCGCGTGCTCGGCGCTGTCGAAGACGAAACTCGTCGTCTGGTAGATCGGCAACGCGCGCGCGCCAGTGGCGGCATCGGGAATCTGCCCGGCGTGGATGGCCACGGTCTCGGGCTTGAAGACGTGGTCGCTCATTTCAGTTTCACACCTGCCGCCTTCACAAGGGCCGCCTGGCGCTGATGACGCGCGTGTTGACACCCACCCAGTTGAGGCCGCCGAAGAGCCGCGCGTGCTCGATCTTCACGCAGCGGTCCATCACGCTGTCCAGGCCCGCGGCGCGCGCCAGCGCATCGGCCTCGAGGTTCTTCACCCCCAGCTGCTGCCACAGGCACTTCGCGCCGATGGCCACTGCGCCCTGCGCGATGGGCAGCACATCGTCGGGCTTGCGGAAGACGTCGACCATGTCGACGGCGAAGGGAATGTCTTCCAGCCGCGCGTAGCAGCGTTCGCCCAGGATGGTCTCGTAGCGCGGGTTCACCGGCACGATGCGGTAGCCATGAGCCTGCATGTACTTGGCCGCAAAGAAGCTGGGCCGGTGCCACTCGGCCGACAAGCCCACCACGGCGATGGTGCGACAGGTCTCGAGGATGCGGCGCAGGTTCGCGATGTCGTCGGCCATGCCGGCATCGTATCCCCGCGCGGACAGGGGCCAATGCTGCCTGGCCCCGCAGCTTCCCCGATACCCCCACCGCTGGTCACGGGTTATCGTGACCAACAACACCCCAACAAGGAGACCCGACGATGCGACCGACCCTGGCCCGCCTGTCCACCCTCGCCGCCAGCCTGCTGCTGGCCGGCTGGGCCCACGCCGGTACCGTGACCGTGGTCACTTCGTTCCCGAAGGAACTGACGCAGGCCTACAAGGCGGCCTTCGAGAAGGCCAACCCTTCGATCAAGGTCGAGATCCTGAACAAGAACACCGTGCAGGGCATCGCCTACGTGCGCGAGTTGCCGGTGGGCCAGCGGCCCGACATCTTCTGGGCCAGCGCGCCGGATGCCTTCGAAGTGCTCGCGGGCCAGAACCTGCTGGAAAACGCCGCCGACCTGGCCAACAAGGCCGCGCCGGCCAAGGTGGGCGCCTACCCCATCAACGACCCCAAGGGCCGCTACCTGGGCCAGGCGCTGGCCGGCTACGGGCTGATGTGGAACACACGCTACATGGCGGCCAACAAGTTGCCGGCACCGAAACAGTGGGCCGACCTGATCAAGCCCGTCTACTTCGGCCACGTGGCGATGAGTTCACCTTCGCGCTCGGGCACCACCCACCTGACGGTGGAGACCATGCTGCAGGGTGAAGGCTGGGAAAAGGGTTGGAACCAGCTGCTGCAGATCGCCGGCAATTGCGCGGCCATTACCGAGCGCAGCTTCGGCGTGCCCGACGGCGTGAACAACGGCCAGTTCGGCATCGGCCTGGTGATCGACTTCTTCGGGCTGGCCGGCAAGTACAGCGGCTTCCCGGTCGACTTCGTCTACCCCGACGTCACGGCCGTGGTGCCGGCCAACATCGCGCTGGTGGCGGGCAGCAAGAACCCCGAGGAGGCCAAGCAGTTCATCCGCTATACCGTGTCCACTGAAGGCCAGCAGCTGCTGTTCGATCCCAAGATCTCGCGCCTGCCCATCCTGCCGCTGAAGCAGTTGCAGGCCCCGGCCGGCTACCCGGATGCCTTCGAGATCGCCAAGCGCGCCAAGGTGGCCTTCAACGCCGACCTGTCGGAGAGCCGCTACAACGTGGTCTCGGCAATGTTCGACCAGACCATCACCTTCCGCATCAAGGACCTGCAGGCGGCCACCAAGGCCATCCACGAAGCCGAGGCCGCTCTGGCAAAGAAGCCCAATGCCGCGGCAACTGCGCTGGTGAAGCAGGCCCGTGAACTGGCCTTCTCACCCGCGGTGGGCCAGGGCATGGCAGGCAACAAGGACTTCCTGGAACTGTTCACGAAGAACAAGAAGGACGCCGCAGTGAACAAGCAGGTCACGGGCCTGGAAGACACCTGGAGCCGCCACGCCAAGGACAACTACGAGCGTGCGCGCACGCTGGCGCAGCAGGCCCTGGCCCAAGCGCGCTGACCCGGCGCCGTGAACAGCACGAGCACCGCGGTGCCTGAGCCGCGAGGCCCCGGCGCGGCCGCTTCACGCCAGGGCCACGGCGCCGGCGTGTGGCTGGCCGGCGGCCTGGTGCTGGCCTTCCTGCTGCTGTTCTTCGCGCTGCCGGTGATGCGGGTGTTCATCACGGCCTTCCTGGACGGCGACGGCTCGCTCACCTTCGGGCACTTCAGCGCCTTCTTCGGCCAGAGCCTGATGCGCGAGGCCTTCTTCAACAGCCTCTACGTGGCCGTGATGTCGGCCGTGTTCGCGTCGCTGATCGCGGTGCCGCTGGCCTACTTCACGGTGCGCTTCGAGTTCCGCGGCGCGCTGCTCATCCAGACCCTGGGCGTGCTGCCGCTGATCATGCCGCCCTTCGTCGGCGCGGTGGCGCTGCAGCTCATCTTCGGCCGCAGCGGCAGCATCAACCTGCTGCTGGGCGAACACTTCGGTTTCACGCTGCCCATCATGGATGGCCTGAACGGCGTCATCTTCGTCGAGGCCATCCACTACTTCCCATTCATCCTGATGAACCTCACCGTGGCGCTGCGCAACATCGACGGCGCGATGGAAGAGGCGGCGATGAACCTGGGCTGCACGGGCTGGCGGCTGTTCCGCCGCGTCATCTTCCCGCTGGCCGCCCCGGGTTTTGTTGCCGGCGCCTCGCTGGTGTTCGTCAAGGTCTTCGACGATCTGGGCACGCCGCTGGTGATGGGCCAGACCAACCTGCTGGCGCCGCAGGCCTATCTGCGCATCACGCAGGTGGGCCTCGAAGACCCGCTGGGTTACGTCATCAGCGTATTGATGATCGTGTTCAGCATCGCCGCGATGGCGCTGGCCGCGCAGATGCTCAAGGGCCGCGACTACAGCACGCTGCAGAAGGGCGGCGGCAGCATCCAGCGCCGCAGCCTCTCGCCGCTGGGCTCGGTGGCGGCCTATGCGTGGATAGGCTTCATCCTGCTGCTGACCCTGAGCCCGCACATCGGCGTGCTGCTGCTCAGCTTCGCCAGCGTGTGGAGCTACTCGCCGCTGCCAGATGCCTACACGCTGGCGCACTACACCACCGTGTTCCAGGACAGCAGCGGCATGATCAAGAACACGCTGCTCTACT
>JAURZK010000143.1 GCA_030653505.1 Rubrivivax sp. | reverse complement strand
CATGACCAAGCTGATCCAGAAGAACACCACCATCCCAACCAAGACCAGCCAGGTGTTCTCCACCGCCGACGACAACCAGTCGGCCGTGACCATCCACGTGCTGCAGGGCGAACGCGAAATGGCCGCCGGCAACAAGAGCCTCGGCCAGTTCAATCTCTCCGACATTCCGCCCTCGCCGCGCGGCATGCCGCAGATCGAGGTGACTTTCGACATCGACGCCAACGGCATCCTGCACGTCGGCGCGAAGGACAAGGCCACGGGCAAGGAAAACAAGATCACCATCAAGGCGAACTCCGGGCTGACCGAAGCCGAGATCGAGAAGATGGTGAAGGACGCCGAAGCCAACGCCGCCGAAGACGCGAAGAAGCTCGAACTGGTGCAGGCGCGCAATGCCGCCGACGGCATGCTGCACAGCGTGAAGAAGAGCCTGGCCGAACACGGCGAAAAGCTCGACGCCGGCGAGAAGGAGAAGATCGAGGCCGCGCTGAAGGAAGTCGACGAAGCCATGAAGGGTGACGACAAGGCCACCATCGAGGCCAAGACGGAGGCCCTGATGACGGCCAGCCAGAAACTCGGCGAGAAGGTCTACGCCGATGCCCAGGCTGCCGCCGGTGCTGCCGGCGCAGCGGCCGGTCCGGAGGCTGCTTCGGAATCACCCAAGGCCGCGCCGGCCGCTGACGACAACGTGGTCGACGCCGACTTCAAGGAAGTCAGGAAGTGATCAGGCGTCGGGCCTGCGGGCCCGACGCCCTGTCTCGCCGCGTCCGAGGTGCCAGGCCTGCCCTGCTCCTCCACGCGGCGGTTTCGTTTGTTGGCAGCTGAGAGTTCTCATGGCAAAGCGCGATTTCTACGACGTCCTGGGCCTGGCCAAGAACGCCAGTGACGACGACATCAAGAAGGCCTACCGGCGTCTGGCGGGCAAACACCACCCCGACCGCCACCAGGGTGACGAGGCCAAGAAGGCCGAGGAGAAATTCAAGGAGGCCAAGGAGGCCTACGAGATGCTCTCGGACCCGCAAAAGCGTGCCGCCTACGACCAGCACGGCCATGCCGGTGTCGACCCCAACATGGGCGGCCGTGCCGGCCCGGGCCAGGAAGGCTTCGGCGGCTTTGCGGAGGCTTTCGGCGACATCTTCGGTGACATCTTCGGCGGTGCCGCCGGCGCCGCCGGCGCCCGGCGCGGCGGTGGCTCACAGGTCTATCGCGGCAGCGACCTCAGCTACGCGATGGAGATCACCCTCGAGGAAGCCGCCAACGGCAAGGAAACGCAGATCCGCGTGCCGAGCTGGGAAACCTGCGAGACCTGCAAGGGCAGCGGCGCCAAGCCCGGCACCAGCGCCAAGACCTGCACCACCTGCAACGGCGCCGGCACGGTGCACATGCGCCAGGGCTTCTTCAGCATCCAGCAGACCTGCCCGCATTGCCACGGCAGCGGCAAGATCATCCCCGAGCCCTGCACCACCTGCAGCGGCGCCGGCAAGATCAAGAAGCAGAAGACGCTGGAGGTGAAGATCCCCGCCGGCATCAACGAGGGCATGCGCATCCGCAGCGCCGGCAACGGAGAGCCGGGCACCAACGGCGGGCCGGCGGGCGACCTCTACATCGAGATCCGCGTCAAGCAGCACGAGATCTTCGAGCGCGACGGCGACGACCTGCATTGCACCGTGCCGGTGGGCCTGACCACCGCGGCACTCGGCGGCACCATCGAAGTGCCGACGCTGGGCAACAAGGCCGAGATCGAGCTGCCCGAAGGCACGCAGCACGGCAAGACCTTCCGCCTGCGTGGCAAGGGCATCAAGGGCCTGCGCAGCAGCTACCCGGGCGACCTGTACTGCCACGTCAGCGTCGAGACGCCGGTCAAGCTCACCGAGCACCAGCGCAAGTTGCTGAAGGAACTCGACGAGAGCTTCAAGAAGAGCGGCGACCGCCATTCACCGAACTCGAAGAGCTGGACCGACAAGGTCAAGGACCTCTTCAAGTAGGCGGCGCCGCCGGCGGCGGTTCAAGTTCCGCGGCGCCGGTGCCGATAGTCCGGGGAGCTTCCCGCTGGCGCCCCGGACATGATCGACCGCGAAATCCACCTTGCGCGTGCGCTGATCGTCGAGAGCAACGCGCTGCTGCGCAGCGTGGGCGCGGCGCAGCTGCGCGACACCGGCGTCGGCCATGTCACGCAGGCCAGCCGAGTGAAGGACGCGCGGCTGATCCTCGAACGCGAGCGCTTCGACATCGTGCTGTGCAACCGCGAGTTCGAGGGCTCTGACGTCTCGGGGCAGGACCTGCTCGACGAACTGCGCCGAGAGAAACTGCTGCCGCACGGCACGGTCTTCCTGATGGTCACCGCGCAGGCCAGCTACATCCAGGTGATGGAGGCCGCGGAGTCGGCGCTGGACGGCATCCTGGTGCGGCCCTACACCGCCGCCGCGCTGGCTGCACGGCTGCTGGAGGCGCGCAACCGCAAGCGTGAGCTCGGCGACGTGCTGCGCGCGCTGGACGCCGGCGAGAACGACGCCGCGCTGGTGCGTGCCGTCAAGCGCTTCCAGGACAAGGCGCCCTACTGGGTCTATTGCGGTCGGCTCGCCGCTGAACTGCTGCTGACCATGGAGCGCCCGGCCGACGCCTGCACACTCTTTCAACGTCTGGCCCTGCAGTTCCCGGAGGCCACCTGGGCACGTCTGGGTCTGGCCCGCGCTCAGCTGGCGATGGGCGACAACGGCAGCGCACGCAAGACCGTGACGGCCGCACTGGCGCAGGACGCCGGCTCGGCCGATGCCCACGACCTCATGGGGCGGCTGCTGGTGGAACAGTGCGACTTCGACGGTGCCCTGGTCGAGTTCCGCACCGCCGCCGAGCTGACGCCCGGCTGCCTGCTGCGCGCCCAGCAAGCCGGCGCGCTGGCCTACTACCAGGGCCAGGGTGACGAGGCGCTGAAGTGGCTGGAGCGCACGCTGGGCATGGGCGTGCAGTCCAAGTTGTTCGACGCGTTGACGCTGCTGCTGCTGGCCGTGCTGCGCTTCGACCGCGGCGACGCTGCGGGTGTCACCGCGCTGCGTGAGCAGCTGCGCCGCTACGGCGAACGCCGGCCCGACGGTGGCCCGAGGCTGCGCAGGCTGGAGCAGATCGCCGACACCCTGGGCAGGCTGATGGGCAAGCAGCCCGAGGCAGCACTGCCCCCGTTGCGCGAACTGGCCGCACAGGTGAAGCAGGATGATTTCGACCTCGAGACCGCCAAGCTCGTGCTGGGCCTGTGGGCGCGTGTGCCGGTCCCGGTGCGGCCGGCCGCCGACCACGAGGCGCTGCTGGAAGCTGCGGCGATGCGCTTCTGCGTCAGCAAGGCCGCCGGCGAGGTGCTGCTGGCCTCGGCCCAGCGTACCGAGGTGGCCACGACCGTGATCCGCCGTTGCCAGGCAAGGCTGCTGGCAGCCACCGAAGAGGCCATGGAAGACACGATGCAGGGCGAGCCTGCAGCGGCCGTGAGGATGCTGCTGGCCCAGGGCGAGCAGACGCTGAATGCCAAGCTGCTGGAGATGGCCGGCCTGCTGGCGCGCCGTCACGCCGAGGCGGTGCCCGACGCTGCGGCGTTGGGTGAACGGGCAGCGGCGCTGCTGCGTCGTTGCGCGCGCAGCGGGGGGCACATCGCCGGCATCCAACGATCGGGGCGCTCACCGGGTGGCCTGCAGTTGCGCAGCGCAGTTCCTGCCGACACGGCGGCGGCGACCGCCGCAGCAGCCGAAACGGCACCGCTGCGCACCGCCCCGGCCGAAGTTGCCACTGCGACACCCCAAGCGACAGCCGAGGCGACAGCCGGCGCCACCGCCTGAGGCAGCCTCGCCACTGCGCCAGCTAGAAGAGCTGGCCTTGACCCGGCTGCGCCGCTGGCGCACGAAAGCGCGAGAAGTCGAATTCCACGCGCTGCTGGTTCAGACGGAGCCGCGCGCAGACCTTGCGCACACGCTGGCGCAGCAGCTCGGCCCAGGGGCCCTGCCCCGTCATGCGGGTGCCGAAGCGGCTGTCGTTGTCTTTGCCGCCGCGCATCTCGCGCACGCGGGCCATGATGCGGGCCGCGCGTTCGGGCACATGCTGCTGCAGCCACTGCTGGAACAGCGGGTTCACCTCCCATGGCAGACGCAGCACGATGCTGAAGGCCGAGCTGGCACCGGCGTCGCGTGCTGCCTGCAGGATGCGTTCGAGCTCGGGTTCGTTCAGGAAGGGGATCACCGGCGACACGCTCACGCCCACCGGGATGCCGGCCTGTGCCAACGTCGCGATGGTGCGCAGCCGCCGCTGCGGCGACGCCGCCCGCGGTTCCAGCTTGCGCGCCAGTTCAGTGTCGAGCGTGGTGATCGAGACGTAGACAGCCGCCATGTGCTGCCGGGCCATGGGCGCGATGAGGTCGATGTCGCGCTCCACGCCGCTGCCCTTGGTGATGATCGAGAAGGGGTGCTGCGCCTCGGCCAGCACCTCGATCACCGAACGCGTGATGCGCAGCCGCCGCTCGGCCGGCTGGTAGGCGTCGGTCACCGAACCGATGTTCAGCTGCCCCGGTGTGTAGCCACGCGCCGAGAGGGCCTCGCGCAGGCGCTCGGCGGCGTTGACCTTGGCGACGATGCGGGTCTCGAAGTCGAGCCCGGGTGAGAGGTTCAGGTAGCTGTGCGTCGGCCGTGCATAGCAGTACACGCAGCCGTGCTCGCAGCCACGGTAGGGGTTGATCGAGAGGTCGAAGCCGATGTCGGGTGAATCGTTGCCTGACAGGATGCCGCGCACGTTCTCTTCCAGCACCTGCGTCATCGGCCCGGCCTGCTCGGCCAGTGCTGCCTGCTGCAGCGTGCCCCAGCCGTCGTCGAAGTCGCCGCGGGCGCGTTCGTCGAAACGGTGCTCTATGGCCCAGGCTGTGCCGCGGCCCTTGAGCGGGGCCTCGGCGCCGAGGCGCGGCACGAACATCAGGGTGGCGGCGGGTGTCACGGGGGCGCTTTGCATACTGTGAATATATACAGTATGCAACCGCCCCGCAAGCGCCGCACGCGGGGCCAGCCGGCGGTACCGGCTCCCCTGGTCAGTACTCGCCGCTGCTGCCGCCGGGCGCCAGGTTGTCGAAGCGGGTCAACGGCTTGATGAAGGTCAGCTTGACCTCGCCGACGGGGCCGTTGCGCTGCTTGGCGATGATGATCTCGGCCACGCCCGGCTCCTTGCTGTCCTTGTTGTAGTAGTCGTCGCGGTAGATGAACATGATGATGTCGGCGTCCTGCTCGATGGCGCCCGACTCGCGCAGGTCGCTCATCATCGGATGTTTGTCGTTGCGGCTCTCGACACTGCGGTTCAGCTGCGACAGCGCGATCACCGGGCACTGCAGTTCCTTGGCCAGCGACTTCAGCCCGCGCGAGATCTCGCCCAGCTCGGTGGCTCGGTTTTCGTCGCTGCCGCTGCTGCCGCTCATCAGCTGCAGGTAGTCGATGACGATGAGGCCCAGCGTGCCGAACTGGCGCGCCATGCGGCGGGCGCGCGCGCGCAGCTCGCTGCTCGTCAGGCCCACGGTTTCGTCGATCAGCAACTGCACCTGGCCCAGGCGCTCCACCGCGTCGGTCAGGCGTTCCCATTCGCCGCTGTCCAGCCGCCCGGTGCGCAGATTCTGCTGGTTGATGCGGCCCAGGCTGCCCACCAGGCGCAGCGCCAGCTGCGATGCGCCCATTTCCATCGAGAACACCAGCACCGGCAGGCCTTCCTGCACCGCCACGTGTTCCGCGATGTTCAGCGCAAACGCCGTCTTGCCCATCGACGGCCGCGCCGCCAGCACGATGAGGTCGCCCTTCTGCAGGCCGGCGGTCATGCGGTCGAGGTCGTAGAAGCCGGTGCGCACGCCGGTCACTTCCTCGGCGCCGTTGTCGTGCAGTTCCTGCACACGGTCGATGAGCTGCACCACCAGCGTGCCTATGCCCTGGAAGCCCTGCTTCTGGCGCGAGCCTTCTTCGCCGATCTGGAAGATCTTGCTCTCGGCCTCGTCGAGCACGGTGCTCACCTGGCGGCCAGCCGGATTGAAGGCGCTGGTGGCGATGTCGTCGCTGGCGGCGATCAGCTTGCGCAGGATGCTGCGCTCGCGGACGATTTCGGCGTAGCGCCGCATGTTGGCCGCACTCGGCACGCTTTGCGCCAGCGCGTTCAGGTAGGCCAGGCCGCCCACGTCCTGCGCCTTGCCCAGGCCCTGCAGTTGCTCGAATACGGTGATGACGTCGGCCGGCCTGCTCTGCGCCACCAGCGCGCCGATGGCGGCGTAGATCAGACGGTGCTCGTGGCGGTAGAAGTCGCTGTCGGTGAGCAGGTCGCCGGCGCGGTCCCAGGCCAGGTTGTCGAGCAGAAGACCGCCGAGCACGCTCTGCTCGGCTTCCACCGAGTGCGGCGGCACGCGCAGGCGGGCCACCTCCTCGTCACGTGGCGGGGCGGAATTTCGGGGGTCGTATAGCGTGCTCATGTCGGCAACGATGGTAGGGCCGGATGCGGGCCGATGGCAGCCCGCAGGCACTTCGCCTGTGGACAAGCCTGTGGACCACCCTGTGCGATTGGCAGGATCAGCCGTGGACAACTTCCAGGCCCGGAAATGAAGAAGGCCGGCGGGAGCCGGCCTTCTGCGCTGTTGCGGTGCAGCAGCGGGTCAGTCGACCTGCGGCACGACGTGCACGGTGACCTCGGCCACCACGTCGCCGTGCGGCGACACCGACACCGGGTGCTCACCCGTGGTCTTCAGCGGGCCGTTGGGCAGGCGCACCTGGCTCTTGGCCACGGCCAGGCCCATCTTGCTGAGGGCTTCGGCGATGTCCTGGTTGGTGACGCTGCCGAACAGGCGGCCGTCGACGCCGGCCTTCTGCGCGATGCGAACCGTCTTGCCCGAGAGCTGTTCGCCCAGGGCCTGCGCGGTGGCCAGCTTGGTCGCGGCGACCTTTTCGAGTTCGGCGCGGCGACCCTCGAATTCCTTGATCGCGGCTTCGGTGGCGCGGCGCGCCATCTTGCCCGGGATCAGGTAGTTGCGGGCGTAACCCGGCTTGACGTTGACGACGTCACCCAGGTTGCCGAGCTTGGCGACCTTGTCGAGAAGAATGATCTGCATGGGGTGCTCCTCAGACCTTGTGCTGGTCGGAGTACGGCAGCAGCGCCAGGAAGCGCGCACGCTTGATGGCGGTGGTCAGCTGACGCTGGTAGTAGGCGCGCGTGCCGGTCAGGCGGGCGGGCGTGATCTTGCCGTTCTCGCCGACGAAATCGCGCAGCACGTCGATTTCCTTGTAGTCGATTTCCTCGACCTTGGCGACGGTGAAGCGGCAGAAACGCTTGCGGCGGAACAGCAGCGACTGGTTGTTGCGCTTGGGGCGCTTGTCCTTGGAAAAACGACCTTTACCACGTGGCGGGGGCATAGTCAGCTCCGATTGATTTCAATTCTGTTGATCCGGATCGGGGGAACCCAAAGGCTCGACCGAGGTGATGTGGAACAGCAAACCGCGTCCGTTGCGTGCGCTGGTGACGAAGCCCGTGTAGAGCGCCGTCGAACCCAGCTCGGCAGCCAGCAGGCCCTTCGTCACCGCCCCTATCGCCACCGCCTTCATCTCCATCGAGACCTGGCGGGGCTGGCCGTCTTCGCTGACCAGGGACTCGTGCTTCAGGCTCAAGTCCAGGGCCGGCAGACCGGCGGGCGTGTAACGCAGCGCCGCCCTTTCCACCAGTTGGGCCGAGAGCAGCAGCCGGTTCATGCCGGGCTGCAGCGCGGGGCCGCTGGCGGCGGACGCCGCAGGCCGTGTCAGGCCGTGGCCTCCTGGCGTTCCTTGCGGGCTTCCTCGCGCTCGACGGCCTTCATCATGATCGAAGGGTTCGTCTCGGCCTTGTCGCGGCGCACCGTCAGGTGGCGCAGCACGGCGTCGTTGAATCGGAAACCGGTCTCGATTTCGGTCAGCGTCTCGTTGCCGCACTCGATGTTCAGGCACAGGTAGTGCGCCTTGACCAGCTTCTGGATCATGTAGGCCAGCTGGCGCCGGCCCCAGTCTTCCACGCGATGGACCTTGCCGCCGCCGGCGGTGACCAGGGTCTTGTAGCGTTCCAGCATGGCCGGAACCTGTTCGCT
>JAURZK010000129.1 GCA_030653505.1 Rubrivivax sp. | reverse complement strand
GGCGAAGTCGCCAAGGCCGCCGACGTCATCTTCCTCATGGTGCCCGACACACCCGACGTCGAGACCGTGCTCTTTGGTGACCAGGGTGTCGCGACGGGCCTGAAAGTCTCAGAAGGCCGGCCTGACGGCCGCGTGGGCAAGACCGTGGTCGACATGAGCAGCATCTCGCCCATCGCCACCAAGGCCTTTGCCGCGAAGATCAACGCGCTGGGCTGCGACTATGTCGACGCGCCGGTTTCGGGCGGCGAAGTGGGCGCGAAGGCGGCCGGCCTGACCATCATGGTCGGCGCGAGCGAAGAAGGCTTCGCCCGTGTGCTGCCGCTGCTGCAGCTGATGGGCAAGAACATCACGCATGTCGGCGGCAACGGCGACGGCCAGACCACCAAGGTGGCCAACCAGATCATCGTGGCGCTGAACATCGCGGCCGTCAGCGAGGCCCTGGTCTTCGCCAGCAAGGCCGGCGCCGACCCGGCCAAGGTGCGGCAGGCACTGATGGGCGGCTTCGCCAGCAGCCGCATCCTGGAGGTGCACGGCGAACGCATGATCAAGCGCACCTTCAACCCGGGCTTCCGCATCGGGCTGCACCAGAAGGACCTGAACCTGGCGCTGCAGGGCGCAAAGAGCCTGGGCGTGGCGCTGCCGCAGACCGCAGGCGCCGCGCAACTGATGCAGGCCTGCGCCGCGCAGGGCTGGGATCAACTGGACCACTCGGCGCTGGTGAAGGCGCTGGAGCTGATGGCGAACCATGCCGTCGCCGAGGCGCCTGCGGCTTGAAGCGACTGCACGCCGCGCGATTCCTCTGCCATGAGTGACACAGCGACACCGCCCGCCGCACGTCCACCGGTGACCATCCGCATGCACGAAGGCGACAACGTCGCCATCGTCGCCAACGACGGCGGCCTTCCCGCAGGCACCGTGCTGACCGATGGCCTGGTGCTGCGCGAGCGAGTGCCGCAGGGCCACAAGGTGGCGCTGGTGGACATCGCCGCCGACACGGCGGTGCGGCGATACGGCATCCCCATCGGGCAGGCACTGGAGGACATCCCTGCCGGCAGCTGGGTGCACGAACGCTTGCTGCAGATGCCCGCGGCGCGCGGGCTCGAAGGCCTGCCCGTCGCCACCGTCAAACCGCCGGCGCTGCCGCCGCTGACGGGCTACACCTTCGAGGGCTACCGCAACGCCGACGGCAGCGTCGGCACGCGCAACATCCTGGCCATCACGCAGACCGTGCAGTGCGTCGCTGGCGTGGCCGACATCGCCGTGCAGCGCATCCGCGCCGAACTGCTGCCGAAGTACCCGAACGTCGACGACGTGGTGGCGCTGGCGCATGGTTACGGCTGCGGCGTGGCCATCGACGCGCCGGGCGCCGAGGTGCCGATACGCACGCTGCGCAACATCAGCCTGAACCCGAATTTCGGCGGCGAGGTGATGGTGGTCAGCCTGGGCTGCGAGAAGCTGCAGCCCGAGCGGCTGCTGCCGCCGGGGAGCATTGCACTGGTGGACCACCGCGGCTTCGGCGAGGCACGGCCGGACGCGCTGGACGTGATCCGCCTGCAGGACGAGACGCATGTCGGCTTCATGGCCATGGTCGAGACCATCGTGCGCCAGGCCGAGCCGCACCTGCAGCGCCTGAACGCACGACGGCGTGAAACGGTGCCCGCGAGCGAACTGGTGGTCGGCGTGCAGTGCGGCGGCAGCGACGCGTTTTCAGGCGTCACCGCAAACCCGGCCGTGGGCTTCTGCACCGACCTGCTGGTGCGCGCCGGCGCCAGCGTGATGTTCAGCGAAACCACCGAGGTGCGCGACGGCATAGCTCAGCTCACTTCGCGCGCCAGCACGCCCGAGGTGGCGGCGGCGATCATCCGCGAGATGGCCTGGTACGACGCCTACCTGCAGCGCGGCGGCGCCGACCGCAGCGCCAACACCACGCCGGGAAACAAGGCCGGTGGGCTGAGCAACATCGTCGAGAAGGCGATGGGCTCGATCGTCAAGTCGGGCACGGTACCGATCACGGGTGTGCTCTCGCCCGGTGAGAAGCTGAGGTCGAAGGGCTTGACCTACGCCGCCACACCCGCCAGTGACTTCATCTGCGGCACGCTGCAGCTGGCTGCCGGCATGAACCTGCACGTCTTCACCACCGGCCGCGGCACACCCTACGGCCTGGCCGCGGTGCCGGTGATCAAGGTCGCCACGCGCAGCGAACTCGCGCGTCGCTGGCACGACCTGATGGACATCAACGCCGGCAGCATCGCCGACGGCACGGCCCGCATCGAGGACGTGGGCTGGGAGCTCTTCCGTTTCATGCTCGACGTGGCCAGTGGGACGAAGAAGACCTGGACCGAGCACTGGAAGCTGCACAACGCGCTGGTTCTGTTCAATCCGGCGCCGGTGACCTGAGGGCCGGCAGCTTCAGACCGCGGCGGGCCGCGCCGGCGGCGCCTGAAGGCGCATCCGCTGCAGCAGCACCACACCGGCCAGCAGCAGCAGCGCCGGGATGAACATCCATTCCTTGTCGGGCCGGTCGGCCGGCATCTCGATGGCAGTGACCTTGAAGCCCTGTTCCAGCCCCAGCTTCTCGGCGGTGGACCCGAAGCGCACCGCGGCCACCTGCACGTCGGGGCCCAGCGTCATCACGGTCAGCCCGATGCGGCCCAGCCGTTCACGTGCCGGGCCCACCTCGCCCAGCGGCAGCAGCACACCCTTGCGCACTTCCTTGCCGTCGAGGTTCAGGCCCTCGACCCAGATGCGCTTGCGTGCGTCCTTCGGTGATTCGGCCACCAGGGCCATCAGCTCGCTGGCCGGGCGTTCGTCGTAGGGTGGGTGCACCATGTCCCACCAGTAGCCGGGGCGGAAGAGGGTGAAGGTGACGAGCAGCAGCGCCAGGCTCTCGTACCAGCGTGAACGCACCAGGAAATGGCCCTGCGTCGCCGCCGCAAACACCAGCATGGCGACGATGGCGCTGCTGACCGTGAGGAACATGTGCCACACCGTGTCGACGCCGATCATCAGCAACTGCGTGTTGAAGATGAACAGGAAGGGCAGGATGGCCGTGCGCATGCTGTAGTAGAAGGCCGTGATGCCGGTCTTGATGGGGTCGCTGCGCGCGATGGCCGCGGCCGCGAAAGAGGCCAGCCCCACCGGCGGCGTCACGTCGGCCATCAGGCCGAAGTAGAAGACGAAGAGGTGCACCGCGATCAGCGGCACCAGCAGGCCGCTTTGCGCGCCCAGCTCCACCACCACCGGCGCCATCAGCGTCGAGACGACGATGTAGTTGGCCGTCGTCGGCAGCCCCATGCCCAGGATCAGGCTGATGAAGGCCACCAGCACCAGCATCAGCATCAGGTTGCCGCCCGACAGCAGCTCGACCACTTCCGTCATCACCAGGCCGATGCCGGTGAGCGAGACGGTGCCGACGATGATGCCCGCCGCCGCCGTCGCCACGCCGATGCCGATCATGTTGCGCGCGCCGGCCTCCAGGCCGGAGATCAGGTCGCGAAGGCCGGTCAGCAGCGCCGCGCCAAGCGCGCCTTCACCGCGCAACAGCGCCATCAGGGGGCGCTGCGTCAGGATGACGAAGACCATGAACATCGTGGCCCAGAAGGCCGAAAGCGCCGGCGACATCTGCTCGACCATCAGGCACCAGATCAGCACCACCACGCTCAGCAGGTAGTGCAGGCCGCTCTTCAACGTCGGCGCGGTTTCGGGCAGCTCGAAGACGGGCGCGTTGGGGTCGTCGAGCTCCAGCACGGGCTGGCGCGAGCCCACCCACATCAGCGCCACGTAGGCCGCGACGAGGCCGGCGCCGACGATGTAGATCGCAGCGGTCGGCAGCGCGACCTTGATCCAGCCGATGCCGTAATAGACCGCGCCGGCCAGCACCACGAAGCCCGCCACGGTGCCGGCCAGTGACAGCAGCCGCTGCATCGGCCCGGCGGTGCTGCGCCGCGGCAGGCCCTGCAGCCCGGCCTTCAGCGCCTCGAGGTGCACGATGTAGAAGAGCGCGATGTAGCTGATGATGGCTGGCAGGAAGGCATGCTGGATGACCTGCGAGTACGGGATGCCCACGTACTCGACCATCAGGAACGCGGCCGCGCCCATCACCGGCGGCATGATCTGGCCGTTGACCGAACTCGACACCTCCACCGCCGCGGCCTGGTCGGGCCGGTAGCCCACACGTTTCATCAGCGGGATGGTGAAGGTGCCGGTGGTCACCACGTTGGCGATCGAAGAGCCGCTGATGATGCCGGTGGCCGCCGACGACACCACCGCCGCCTTGGCCGGCCCGCCGCGCATGTGGCCCAGCAGCGCAAAGGCGCTCTTGATGAAGTAGTTGCCGGCGCCGGCGCGGTCGAGCAGGCTGCCGAAAAGCACGAAAAGAAAGATGAAGCCGCTGGACACACCCAAAGCGACGCCGAACACGCCTTCGGTCGTCAGCCACTGGTGCGACATGGCGCGGCTGAGCGAGGCGCCCTTGTGCGCGATCAGGTCGGGCATGTGCGGCCCGCCGAAGGTGTAGCCGAGGAAGACGAGGGCGACGATCACCATCGGCAAGCCCAGGGCACGCCGCGTGGCTTCCAGCAGCAGCACGATGCCGGTGACGGCCACCGCGAGGTCCGTCGTCGTCGGCTGGCCGGGGCGGGTGGAAAGTTCGCGGTAGAAGAAGAAGATGTAGGCGGCGCAGAAGGCGCCGACCAGCGCAAACAGCCAGTCGAGCACCGGCACACGGTCGCGCGGCGAACGCTTGGAAGCCGGGAAGGCCATGTAGGCGAGGAAAACCGCAAACGCCAGGTGGATGGCGCGCGACTGCGTGTCGTTGAAGACACCAAAGCCGAGAGCGAAAGGCAGCGGCGAGGCGATCCAGAGCTGGAACAGGCTCCAGGCCAGCGCCACGCCCAGCAGCAGCTTGGCCAGCACCGGCCCGGGCTTGCGGCCACCGGTGTCGTTGTCGGCAGCGAGTTTGGCCGCGTCGATCTCGGCGGTGTCGACGTTCTTGTTCTTGAACATGGTCGTGGCTCTCGTCAAGGAAAAAGGGGCCCCACTGGCGGGGCCCCTCGGGCAGTCGTGGTGCGTGGCGCGCCGGGTGGGGCCCCGGTGGCGCTTACAGCCAGCCCTTTTCCTTGTAGTACTTGACGGCGCCCGGGTGCATCGGGGCCGAGTTGCCGTTCTTCACCATCTCTTGCGGCGTCAGCGCGCCGAAGGCCGGGTGCAGCTTCTTGAACTCGTCGAAGTTCTCGAACACGGCCTTCACCAGTTCGTAGACCACGGCGTCGGGCACCTTGGCCGAGCTGACCATGGTGGCCAGCACGCCATAGGTCGGCGTCGGGTTCGGGTGGCCGGCGTACAGGCCGCCGGGGATGTTGACCTTGGCGTAGAACGGCGCGCCAGCGACCAGCTTGTCGACAGCAGGGCCGGTCAGCGGCACCAGCTTCGCGCCGCAGGTGGTGATCGGGTCTTGGATGTTGGCGCTGGGGTGGCCCACGCCGTAGAAGAAGCCGTCGATCTTGTTGTCGCACAGCGCCGCGCCGTGTTCGTCGGCCTTCAATTCCGAGGCCAGCGAGAAGTTGGCGTTGGTCCAGCCCATCGCGCTGAGCAATTCCTCGGCCGAGGCGCGTGTGCCCGAGCCGGGGTTGCCGACGTTGAAACGTTTGCCTTTGAGGTCCTCGAACTTGGTGATGTTCGCTTCCTTGCGCGACAGCACGGTGAAGGGCTCGGGGTGCAGCGAGAACACGGCGCGCATGTCGGCGTGTTTGCCGTCCTTCTCGAAGACCTTCGTGCCCTTGGCGGCGTGGTATTGCCAGTCGCTCTGCGTGACGCCGAAGTCGAGTTCACCCGCCTTGATGGTGTTGATGTTGAACACCGAGCCGCCAGTGGACTCGACCGAGCAGCGGATGCCGTGTCTGGCGCGGTCCTTGTTCATCAGGCGGCAGATGGCGCCACCGGCCGCGTAGTAGACGCCGGTGACGCCGCCGGTGCCGATGGTGATGAACTTCTGCTGGGCGACGGCCGGTGTGGCCTGCAGGCCGAGCGTGGCCGCTGCGGCGGCCAGGGCGAGGATGGACTTGAGCTTCATTCTTGATCCTTCAGGAGGGAAAACACGCGAGGACGGCAAACGCGCAGGATAGGCGCCGGGGCGGGCCCCGGCGATGGGGAATGTCCCTGCCACCGCTTCAGGCCACGGAGGCGTCGACGGCCTGGGCCAGGCGGTGGACGATGGTGTCGAGGTCGTCATCGGTGGTGATGAAGGGTGGTGCCAGCAGCACGTGGTCGCCGTGCACGCCGTCGATGGTGCCGCCCATCGGGTAGACCATCAAGCCGCGCGCCATGGCCTCGGCCTTGATGCGGGCATGCAGCCGTCGCGCGGGGTCGAAGGGTGCCTTGGTCGCGCGGTCCTGGACCAGTTCTATGGCCTGGAAGAGGCCGCGGCCGCGGATGTCGCCCACGAAGGGGTGGGCGCCGAAGGCGGCCACCAGCCGTTCACGCAGGCCGTGGCCCTGCTGCTGTACGCGGGCCAGCAGGCCGTCGCGCTGGATGACCCGCTGCACGGCCAGCGCGGCGGCACAGGCCACGGCATGTCCGATGTAGGTGTGGCCGTGCTGGAACAGGCCCGAGCCCTGCGCAAAGGTGTCGACGATGGCGCGCTGCACCAGCACCGCGCCGATAGGCTGGTAGCCGCCGCCCAGGCCCTTGGCGACCACCAGGAGGTCGGGCACCACGGCCTCGCCTCCGCCGACATCTTCGCAGGCGTGCAGCGTGCCGGTTCGGCCCATGCCGCACATCACCTCGTCCAGGATGAGCAGGATGCCGTGGCGCGTGCACAGCTCGCGCACACCCTTCAGGTAACCGGGCACGGGCATCAACGCGCCGGCGGTGGCGCCGCCGACGGTTTCGGCGACGAAGGCGATGACGCTGTCGCCGCCGAGCTCTTCGATGGCCGCGGCGAGTTCGGCCACCAGGCGCTGGCCGTAGGCCGCCGCGGTCTCGCCCTCGGCGCGGCCGCGGTACTCGTAGCAGGCCGAGACATGCGTCACCGGCATCAGCAGTGGCGCAAACTGCCGCCGTCGCCATTCGTTGCCACCCACCGCCAGCGCACCCAGCGTGTTGCCGTGGTAACTCTGGGCGCGGGCGATGAAGTGCCGGCGCTGCGGTTGGCCTGTCTCGACGAAATACTGGCGCGCCATCTTCAGCGCCGCCTCCACCGCCTCCGAGCCGCCCGAGACGAAATAGGCATGGCCCATGCCGCTCGGTGCCGTGCGCACCAGCTCGTCAGCCAGTTGCTCTGCGACCTCGGTGGTGAAGAAGCTGGTGTGGGCGTAGGCCAGGCGGTCGATCTGCGCGTGCATGGCGGCCAGCACGTCGGGGTGGCCGTGGCCCAGGCAGGACACGGCGGCGCCGCCGCTGGCGTCGATGTAGACGCGCCCGCTGCTGTCGGTGATGTGCATGCCGCTGGCGGCAACGGCCACCGGCGGCGTGTGGCGGATCAGGCGGTGCAGGACGTGGGTCATCTCGGGGCTCTCCGGCTGCCTACTGTAGACCTCGCGCCGACCGCTGCGGCGCGCGGCGGCCTCAAACGTCCAGTGGCAGCGCCCCGGTGCACTTCACCTCGTCCAGGCAGACGCTGGAGCGCACGCCGTTGACACCCGGCAGCTGGGCCAACGTCTTGAGCAGGAAGTCCGACAGCATCTTCAGGTCGCGCGCCACCACCTTCAGCACGTAGTCGAAGTCGCCTGTGACGGCATGACACTCCAGCACCTGGCCCATGCCGCGGATGAGCTCGCGGAAGGTGTCGACCTCGCGGATGTGGCCGCGCTCCATCGTCACGTGCACGTAGGCCATGACACCCAGCCCCAGGCGGGCGGCGTCCAGGCGGGTTTCGTAGCGCTGCACGAAGCCGCGCTCTTCCAGCCGGCGGTGGCGGCGGTGGCACTGCGCGGCCGACAGGTGCACGGCCTCGGCCAGCTCCAGGTTCGAGACGCGGCCGTGCTCTTGCAGGTGGGCGAGCATGCGCAGGTCGGTGGCGTCGAGTTCGGGTTGCTGCAAGCTTCTCTCTCCAGGGTCTTGTCTGAAGAGAGAAGATATCCCAACCTAGGGATATGCTGACGCCAGACCGAAGCACCTTTCTCGCTCAGCCACATAAAGTTGCGCCCTCGATCGTCCTTCATCGCCAAGCGGAGCTCAGACACCATGGCCGACCTGTTCGACAACCCGATGGGCCTGTGCGGATTCGAATTCGTCGAGTTCGCCTCGCCGGCGCCGAACGTGCTGGAACCGCTGTTCGAACAGATGGGCTTCACGCTGGTGGCCCGCCACCGCTCGAAGGACGTGGTGCTGTACCGGCAGGGCGAGATCAACTTCATCGTCAACCGCGAGCCGAAGAGCCTGGCCGGCTACTTCGCCGCCGAACACGGCCCCAGCGCCTGCGGGCTGGCCTTCCGCGTTCGCGACGCGCACAAGGCCTACCGGCGTGCGCTGGACATGGGCGCGCAGCCCATCGAGATCCCCACCGGCCCGATGGAGCTGAGGCTGCCGGCGATCAAGGGCATCGGCGGCGCGCCGCTGTACCTGATCGACCGCTATGAAGACGGCAAGAGCATCTACGACATCGACTTCGAGTTCATCGAAGGGGCCGACCGCCGCCCCAAGGGCCACGGCCTGCGCCTCATCGACCACCTCACGCACAACGTCTACAAGGGCCGCATGGGCTTCTGGGGCAGCTTCTACGAGCGCATCTTCAACTTCCGCGAGATCCGCTACTTCGACATCCAGGGTGAGTACACCGGCCTGACCAGCCGCGCGATGACGGCGCCCGACGGTTTGATCCGCATCCCGCTGAACGAGGAGTCGGGCCGCAACGGCGGCCAGATCGAGGAATTCCTGATGCAGTTCAACGGCGAGGGCATACAGCACGTGGCGCTGCTCACCGACGACCTGCCGGCCACGGTGGATGCGCTGCAGCTGGCCGGCATACCGCTGATGACGGCGCCCAATCCCAGCTATTACGCGATGCTCGAAGACCGCCTGCCCGGCCACGGCGAGCCGGTGGACGCCTTGCAGACGCGCGGCATCCTGCTCGACGGCAGCACCGCCGGTGGCGACAAGCGGCTGCTGCTGCAGATTTTTTCGCAGACGCTGCTGGGCCCGGTGTTCTTCGAGTTCATCCAGCGCAAGAAGGACGAGGGTTTCGGCGAGGGCAACTTCAAGGCGCTGTTCGAGAGCATCGAGCGCGACCAGATCCGCCGCGGCGCGATCGAAGTCGCTGGCGCGGGGGCCTGACCATGGCGCTGCTGCAACGCATCCACCATGTCGCCTACCGCTGCCGTTCGGCGAAGGAGACGGTGGACTGGTACGTCTTGCACCTGGGCATGGACTTCGTGCTCGCCATCGCCGAAGACGAGGTGCCTTCAACCAAGGCGCCCGACCCCTACATGCACGTCTTCCTCGACGCCGGGCAGGGCAATGTGCTGGCCTTCTTCGAACTGCCGAATTCACCCGCGATGGGGCGCGACGCCAACACGCCCGACTGGGTGCAGCACATCGCGTTCAAGGTCGACAGCGTGGCCACGCTGGAGGCGACGAAGGCCGGGCTGCAGGCCGCCGGCATCGAGGTCATCGGCCCCACCGACCACACGATCTTCAAGAGCATCTACTTCTTCGACCCCAACGGCCACCGGCTGGAACTGGCCGCCGACATCGGCACGCCCGAGATGATGGCCAGGCTGGACGCGGTGAAGTGGGACATGCTGGACGAGTGGGACCGCACCCGCCGCGCGCCCAAGCACGCGGCGTGGATGCACGGACACGAGCTCAAGGCATGAGCTTCGCCCGGTACGCGTGACGCCATGAAGACCACCGCCGCGGCAGACAAACACGGCCTGGCCGCGGGCGAGCGGCCGGCCAGCGCCGACTGGACGATCGACCAGGGCTGGGCACGGTACACACCCGCCGAACACGCCACCTGGCAGACGCTGTTCGAACGCCAGACGCGCCTGCTGCCGGGCCGTGCCTGCGACGAGTTCGTGCAGGGCATGCAAGACCTGCCCATCGGTGCCGAGCGCATCCCCGACTTCCGCGCGCTCAGCGACGTGCTGCTGCAGCGCACTGGCTGGCAGGTGGTGGCCGTGCCCGGGCTGGTGCCCGACGAGGTCTTCTTCGAGCACCTGGCGAACCGGCGTTTCCCGGCCGGCAACTTCATCCGCCGGCCCGAGCAGCTCGATTACCTCGAGGAACCCGACGTCTTCCACGATGTCTTCGGCCATGTGCCCATGCTGATGAACCCGGCCATCGCCGACTTCATCCAGGCCTACGGCCAGGGCGGGCTGCGTGCGCAGCGCCTGGGCCACCTGCAGCACCTGGCGCGGCTGTACTGGTACACGATCGAGTTCGGCCTGCTGCAGCAGCGCGGCGAACTGCGGCTGTACGGCGCGGGCATTGCGTCTTCGTATGCCGAGACGCGCTTCTGCCTCGACGAAGCGTCGCCCAACCGCATCGGCCTGACCTTGGAACGCGTGATGCGGACGCGCTACCGCATCGACGACTTCCAGGAAACCTATTTCGTCGTCCGCGACCTCGACGCGCTGCTCGAATTCACGCGCATCGACTTCGCGCCGCTGTACGAACGGGTGCAGCAGCTGCCCGAACTGCAGCCGGGTGACGTGCTGGCGGATGACGTGGTGTTCACGCGCGGCAGCGGGCGCTACCACGCGCTCAAGTCAGCTTCCTGAGCAGGGGGACCAGGAGGTCTCGAGCTTGCGGCCCGGGACTGCCGGACGGCGGGCCACACGGTCCTGGTCTTGGCCCGGCCCCAAGTCGGACGGCGGCGCGCGCGGTGTGTAATGCCTGATGCCGTCCGTGCCTTCTCGACATTCCACTCACCGCCCGCCATCCATGACAGTTTCCATCGCGGTCGTCTGCTGCGGCCTCGGCCGGCAGGCGCTGGCCATGCCGGCGACACCGACGCCGTGAAAGGCCCCTTCGTCATCGCGCTGGCGGCGGGCCTCCTGAGCCTGCTGATTGCGTTTGCACCCACGGTCTGGCGCATGTTCCAGCCCCCGGCGCCGGGCGGCGCTTCGGCGCCTGCGTCGGATGCGCCCTGGCAGGTGGCCTTGCCGGCACAGGGCCACAGCCGCGTCTTCGGTCTGTCGCTTCCCGGCAGCACGCTGGCGCAGGTGCAGCAGCGTTGGGGAGAAGGGCTGACGGTGGCGTTGATCGCGGGGGGCGACGGCACGCTGGCGTTGGAAGGCTACGTCGAGAAGTTCGAGGCCGCGGGCATCGACGGCCGTCTGCTGCTGGCCTTCGACGCCGAGACCATGGCGGTGGCGCTGGCGCGCTGGCGTGGCTTGCTGCCGGGTGTGCCGCAGCCCTCGGGCGGGCGGCGCCACCTGCTGAATGCGCAGGCTCGGGCCGAACTGGCGCCCACGGCGCTGGTGGGCTTGAGCTTCATCCCCGCCGCACAGCTCGACGCGCAGGTGCTGACGGCGCGCTTCGGTGCGCCGGCGGAACGCATCGCCGCTGGTGCGCGCCTGGAACACTGGCTCTACCCCGTCATCGGCCTTGCCGTGGTGCTCGACAGCCAGGGCCGCGACGTGCTGCAGTACACCGCGCCGGCCGACTTCGAGCGCCGCCTGGCCGCGCCGCTGCGCGCGGCATCTGCAGCGCAGTGAGGTGCGCTCAGCCCGGCACCGGCGCCGTGGCGGGCCGGCAGCTGCCGCCGCCTTTCAGCCGCCGCGCGCCCCGCGCGCGGCGCCGATGTCGGCATAGGCCAGCAACTGCGCGCCTTCGACGACCAGCACCGAGTTGTCCTCGAAGGTGAAGAGCGTGGCCTCACCTTCGTGCTCGACCAGGTCGGTCATCAGCTCGGCCAAGCGCGTGGCGGCGTCGGGGTCGGGGGTGGCGAGGATGAGGTCGGCGGCTTGGCTCATGCCTGAAGCATAGCTTCCCGCGGTTGCGGCCGGCCTCGAGCCCCTGTCAGGCCGGCTTGCCGCCGCGCCCCAGCAGCGCCCAGAGCAGGATGGCGCCGAAGGTGGCAGTGCCGATGCCGCCGAGCGTGAAGGCGCCGAACTTCAGCGTGTAGTCGCCCGTGCCCAGCACCAGCGTGATGGCGGCCACCACCAGGTTGCGGTTGTCGGAGAAGTCGACCCTGTTGTCGACCCAGATCTTGGCGCCGGCCACCGCGATGAGGCCGAAGACGACGATCGACACGCCGCCCATCACCGCCAGCGGGATGGCCTGGATGAGCGCGCCGAACTTGGGGCTGAAGCCGAGCAGGATGGCGATGAGCGCGGCGACGACGAAGGTGGCGGTGGAATAGATCTTCGTTGCCGCCATGACGCCGATGTTCTCGGCGTAGGTCGTCACGCCGGTGCCGCCGCTGGCACCCGAGACCATGGTCGCCACACCGTCGCCGACGAAGGCGCGGCCGATCAGAGGGTCGAGGTTGCGGCCCGTCATCGCGCTCACGGCCTTGATGTGGCCCAGGTTCTCGGCCACCAGGATGATGGCCACCGGCGCGATGAGCAGCATCGCGTTGCCACTGAACACCGGCGCGGCGAAACCCGGCGCGCCCAGCCAGGCCGCGCCCGCGATGCCCGACACGTCGATGGGCTTGCCCAGGCCGAGGCCGTTGGTCAGCAGCGCGTAGACGAGGCCGGCGACGACGAGGCCGACCAGGATCAGCAGCCGCTGCGTCATGCCGCGCGTGAACACCGCCACGCCGGCCACGCAGACGAAGGTCACGCCCTGCATCCAGGCGTCGAAGGCGGTGGGCGCCATGTTCTTGATCGGGATGCCGGCCAGGTTCAGGCCGATCACGGCCACCACCGCGCCCGTGACCACGGGGGGCATCAGGCGTTCGATCCAGCCCGTGCCGGTGGCCATCACCAGGAAGCCGATCAGCGTGTACAGCGCGCCGCAGGCGACGATGCCGCCCAGCGCGACGCCGAGGTTGGCATTCGGCCCCGGGCCTGCGTAGCCGGTGGCGGCGATGACGACGCCGATGAAAGCGAAGCTCGACCCGAGGTAGCTGGGCACCTTGCCGCCCACCACCAGGAAGAAGATGAGCGTGCCCACGCCGCTCATCAGGATGGCGACGTTGGGGTCGAAGCCCATCAGGATGGGCGCCAGCACGGTGGCGCCGAACATCGCGATGACGTGCTGCGCGCCCATGGCGGCGGTCTGCGGCCAGGGCAGGCGCTCGTCGGGGGCGACGACGACGCCGGGCGCCGGCTGCACTTCGCGCCAGTGGAAAAGCGAACTCATGGAAAGGGACCCTCCTCGTTATCTGGAAATCGGTACTGAGCCGCCGCGGCGCGCCGTTGGTGAGGCGCGACCGCGGCCTTCGCGGCTTGCACTTGGCGTGCCGTGTGGCGTCGCCAAGGGTAATCCCCCGCGACCGACCCGCCGGCGCGCCTTTGCGCCGGGCTGCGCGGGCCTGCCATGGACCCTTCCCTTACCCACGAACACGGGAGCACCCATGGCCGGCAGGTTCGCATTGAAGTCCAACGACAAGGGGCAGTTCTGGTTTTCACTGCACGCCGGCAACGGTGAGTCCATCGCTGCGCAGCGGGCCGTACGGCAGCAAGGCCGCGGCCGAAGACGGCATCGCCTCGGTGCAGAAGAACGGCGAGGCGGCGCGCCTCGAGCACAAGACCGCCAGCGACGGCCGCTTCTACTTCAACCTGATGGCCGGCAACCATCAGGTCGTCGCCAGCAGCCAGATGTACAAGGCCGCGGCTTCGCGCGACGAAGGCATCGCGGCGGTGAAGGCCAACGGGCCGACGGCGACGCTCAAGGCCTAGGCGCCGGTGTCGCGGCGGCCTGCTCGGCGGCCTCTTCGGTGGCCTTGTCCGTGGCGCTCTCTGCGGCCTCCAGCGAAGCCGTCCAGGCCTTCAGCGCCCGCAGCAGCGGGCGCTTCTTCGACTGGTGCGCCTGCATGCGGCGCAGGATGTCGTCGAGCATGCGCATCGCGTCCAGGATGTGCGGGCCCTTGTTCAGCATCACGCATTCGGCGCGTTCGCCCATCGCGGCGTCGGTGATCTCGGCGCGCGAGGGCAGGCCGGTCCTGGCCAGGGATTCCAGCACCTGCGTGGCCCACACCACCGGCATGTGCGCAGCCTCGCAGGCCCACAGGATCTGTTCCTGCACCTCGGCCATGCGCTCGTAGCCGCACTCCACTGCCAGGTCGCCGCGCGCGATCATCACGCCCGCCGCCGGGCAGGCCATCGCCGCCAGCAGCATCTCGGGCAGGTGCTCGAAGCCGCGGCGCGTCTCGACCTTCAGCACCACGCCCACCCGCGGTGCACCCAGCGCCACCAGCTTGGCGTGCAGCGCGCGCACGTCGGCCGCCGACTGTGCGAACGACAGGCCCACCAGGTCGGCGTGGCGGGCGACGATGTCCAGGTCTTCGAGGTCCTTGGCCGTCAGCGCCGGCAGGTCCAGGTGCGTGTCGGGCAGGTTGATGCCCTTGTCGGCCGCCAGGCGCTCGCCGCGATCACGGGCCTGCGTGATCTCGACTTCGACGCGCTGGCCGTGCCTGCGCCGCACCACGCCGCCGATGCGGCCGTCGTCGAACCAGATGCGTTCACCCTTGCGCACGCTGGCCAGCGCCTGCGGCAGCGTGCAGGCAATGCGCGCGGGGCGCGCACGCCGGCCCTTGGCACCCGGCAGCGCCGCGTGGCCCAGGCCTTCGGGCACCAGGTCGAGCAGGTCGCCGCGTTGCAGCAGCAGTTGGCCGTGCAGGGCAGGCAGCCCGGTCAGCAGGGTCTCGTCGGCTGCGGCCGCGCCCTTGCCGCGGCCCTTCGCGCCGTGCCGGTCCTCGGCTGCCTTGCGGGCCGGGCGCAGCCGCAGCCGGGTGTCGCTGCCCAGGTAGACCGTGCGCTCGCAGCTCACGCGCACCGCCTCGCCCTGGCGCTCGACCACACGCAGGCAGCGGTGCGCCGCCCGTGTGTCGGTGAGCTCGATGTCGGCGCCCGGCTCCAGCCGTTCCAGGAAGGCCGCGTCGGCGTCCAGGGTGAGGTCGGCCCCGGCCACGGGCAGCGCCGAACCCGCAGGGCGCAGGCCGAGGAAGGCGGGCACGGTGACGTGTCCGAAGGCGTCGCGCACCGGGCGCAGCTTCACCACTGGCGGACCGTCGGGCAGCGGCCCGGTACGCAGCTTGGGGCCGCCCAGGTCCATCAGCACACGCACACGCCGGCCGGCACGCTGTGCCTGGTGGCGCACGCGCTTCACCATGGCCAGCCATTCGTCGGGCCCGTCGTGCGCGCAGTTGATGCGTGCGATGTCCATGCCGGCGCCGACCAGACCTTCGACCAGCGCCTCGTCGTGCGCCGCCTCGCTGGGCAGCGTGACCATGATGCGCACGGTGCGGCCTTCGGGGGCGGCGCCGAAAAGCGCTTCGGTGTGCGCCTCGAGCAAGGCGCGGCCGCGGTGCATGCCGGCGGGTTCGTCCTTCAACAGCGCAGCCCAGGGGCGGCCGGCCAGCCGGTGCAGGATGCCCAGCACCTTGTCGACATTGGCCAGCACGTGCGACTCGGCGCGCCCCAGCGAGGACACGCCGACCAAGGACAGGCGCTCCTGCAGCCGCCGCAGGTCGATGCGGCGCAGCGCCAGGAAGTGCGCCAGGTTCACGGCGCTGGCGGCCTGCGCCGGCGCTGCCTCGCGCAGCCAGGGGGCCAGGCGGCGCTCCATCGCCACCAGGGCCTCGCGCAGCGACCACAGTTCGGCGATCAGCGCGTCGCAGTCGTTGGCATCCCAAGCGTCGGGCGGCGAGGGGGTGGTCTTCGGTTTCATGGCTAGAACCTCGGGCCGACCAGTCTGGTCAGGGCCCGTGGCAGTTCCATGACACTCGCCGCGCTGCCCGCCTGCGGCCTTGATCTGGCGCAGGCTTTGCGCTCGTGGCGGGCCGCCGGCCCGCCACGGCCGGGCTACTTCAGGCCCTTGCAGTTGGCGTAGAAGCTCACGCTGGCCGGCCAGTCGCTGAAGACGCCGATCACGCCCACCTTCTGCGCCAGCACGTCCAGCACGCGCATCAGGTCGCCTTCACGCGTCACGGCGCTGTCGAAGGTCTGGAAGTAGAAGCCGTTGTTGCCGTCGGCCAGGATGCCCGAGCGCTCGACCGTCCAGGTGATGATGTCCAGACCTGCGCGCCTGGCGTCCTTGGCGTACTGCGACGGCAGGATGTTGCCGTTGGCGTCGGCCGTCAGCAGCGCGAAGGTGGGCGGCGCCACGATGCGGATGCCCTGTGCGCGGTAGGCCTGCAGTTCGGCCGCGCTCGGCAGGTCAGTCACGGTGTTGGCGTCGTCCAGGTAGACGGCCTGGCGGCCGAAGGCGGGTTCGTTCTGCACCCAGTACAGCACGTCGTTCTTGTCGAACGATTGCGGCCACACGTCGCGTGCCGGCACGCCGGCCTGCTTGTACTCGTCGATCATCTTCTGCGCGTAGGCCTGCTGCGAGAAACCGTCGAAGGGCATGGCCACCGCCGGGCTCTTCAGCTCGGGCGTCATCTTCACGCCCAGGCGCTTGAAGAGTTCGATGCTCTCCTTGTGCGTCATCAGCGTGCCGCTGGTCGGACCCGAATACAGGTCGGTGCGGAAGTTGGCGGTGCCGGCCAGGTACTCGGCCACCGTGCGCGCGTTCGGGTTGGCGGCGTCCATCTTGCCGCGCAGGGTCCTGAATTCGGCCAGGGTCAGCTCGCTGGTGCGGCACTCGGCGCGGGCCGGTGTCAGCCGCACGCCGGCAGCATTGAAGGTGGCGGGCGTGAAGGGCGTGATGCACTTGGCCGCCAGCGGCGTGGCCAGTATGTTGGTGGTGGTGTGCAAGTCGTTCTGCGCGTGGCGGCAGACGAGTTCCTTGTCCTTCGTGAAGGTGACGTCGCACTCGACGATGCCCGCACCCATGCGCGCGGCAGCGGTGTAGCTTTCCACGGTGTGCTCGGGGAACTGCAGCGCCGCGCCGCGGTGGCCGATGGAGAACTGCGTCGGCTCGAACTTCTTCTCGCGCGCGGCGCAGGACTGCAACTCGCGCTTGAGCGCGCTGTCGGTCATGTCCTCGACCAGGAAGTAGGGGCGCGGGCCGAGCTGGATGCTCAGCTTGCGGCCGGGGCCGTTGTCGTCGTCGTGGTCGTGGTCAGGGCCGGCCAGTGCCAGGGTGGGCAGCAGGGCGGTGGCGGCCAGCGCCAGGCTCAGCAGGGTCTTGTGCATGCGATCTCCTCTTGGGGTTGTGGCGCGTCGAGCGGCGGCGACCTGCAATGTTCGGCTGCCGTCGGACGCGCAACCGGATCTTGTACCCCTGCCGTGACGTTCCGGTGTCGTTCACATGAAAGTTGTGCCGGCTGCATCGCACCCGGGTTCGCCTCGTGCAGGGCAGAATCGTCGGCTCCGCACCGCGTCACGCCGCATGACCGAACTCGAACTCAAGTTCTGCGTACCCGACACTGCACTGGCGTCGCTGCGCGCCGCGCTGCTGGCCCAGGGCGCACGCCGCGTGCGGCTGCGCGCGCATTACTTCGACACCGCGTGCGGCGCCTTGGCGGGCGCGCGCATCGCACTGCGCCTGCGCCTGGAAGGCCGGCGCTGGGTGCAGACGCTGAAGGCTGCGGGCGACGGCGCCGTGCACCGGCTGGAACACGAGGTGCCTTTGCCGGGCTCCAGCCGCGAACGGCCCGCGCTCGACCCCACCCGCCACGAGGGCACGGCTGCGGGCGCGCAACTGGCCGCGGCGCTGCAGGCCGCAGCCGACCCGCAACTGCTGGAGCAGCACGCCACCGACATCTGGCGCCTGCACTGCCAGCTGTACGACGCCGACGGCAGCTGCATCGAGGCCGCGCTCGACACCGGCCATGTGCTGGCCGCAGGGCGCAGCGCGCCCATCGTCGAGTTCGAGCTCGAACACAAGGGCGGCCCGGTGCAGGGCCTGTTCACGCTGGCGCAGGCTTTCGTGCATCACGGCGGCCTGTGGCAGAGCACGCTGACCAAGGCCGAACGTGGCCTGCGCCTGCGCCTGGCCGAAGACCCGCCGCGCCCGAGCAAGGCCGGGGCGCCGCAGCTGGCCGCCGATGCCGACGGCGCCGCGCTGATGCGCGCGCTGCTGCAGTCGGCGCTGGAACAGGTGCTGGCCAACGCCAGCGAGATGCGGCCCGATGCCGACGTGGTGGAGGTGGTGCACCAGCTGCGGGTGGGCTTGCGCCGCGTGCGCGTGCTGCTGCGAGAACTGGCGCCGCTGGCGCCGGCCATCGATGCCTCCTGGGTGCCGGTGCTGTCGCACACGTTTTCGCTGCTCGGCGAGCAGCGCGACCATGTCGCCGTGGTCGCCGCCGTGCGGCCGCTGCTATTGGCCGCGGGCGCACCGCTGCTCGAATGGCAGCCCCCCGTTGCTGCCGACCCCGTGGCGGCGGTACGCGCGCCCGACTTCCAGTCCACGCTGCTGGCCCTGCAGGCGCTGGCTCACGCCGACGGCGCAGCCTATGCAGCGCTGTCGCACAAGGCCGTGCGCGAACTGGTGGCCGCGCGGCTGCACAAGCTGCACCGCCTGGTGCTGCGCGCCGGCGCGCGCTTCGAGCAGCTGCCCGTGGAAGAACAGCACCGCGCGCGCAAGCAGCTCAAGCGCCTGCGCTACCTGGCCGACTTCACCGCGCCGCTGTGGCCGCGCCGCGCCTGGCAGCGCTGTCGGCGCCGCCTGGCGGCGGCACAAGACGCGCTGGGCCTGCATCAGGACGTGGCCGTGGCGGCCGAGGCCTTCCCGCAAGAGGCGGCAAACGACCCCCGCGCCTGGTTTGCCGCCGGCTGGCTGCAGGCGCACCAGGCGGCGACGGCGCGCGCTGCGGCCGCGGCGCTGGTGCGGCTGAAGGGCGTGCCGGTGTTCTGGCGCTGAACCCGGCGCGCTGCAGCCTGACCGCGCCGCAGCGCCTACTTCGCCATCGAACAGTGCCCGCCCGCGCTCACCTGCCCCGAGCCGGCGGCGATCAGCGGCGGCTCGCGCCACAGGTCGATGGTCGGGCTGCGCTGCAGATCCCAGCCGATGAAGGCAAAGAGCAGCGCCCAGAACATGGCGCGGCGCAGACGGGCGGGGGTGAGGGTGGTGGCCATCGTGTCGTGTCCCCCGTTCAGAAGCCGAAGTGGCGGCGCACCCGCAGCCCGATCAGCGTGCCGGCGAAGGCCATAGGCACCCAGATCCAGCCGTGCAGGCTGCCGGTGGAGATGCCGCTGAGCATGGCGCCGACGTTGCAGCCGAAGGCCAGCCGCGCGCTGTAGCCCATCACGAAGCCGGCCACCATGCCCACCGCCCACTGGCGACCGGTGAGCGGCTTGGATGCGTCGGGCGCCTTGCCTGCCGCGACCCACAGCGCACCACACAGGATGCCGATGTTGGTGATGGACGTGACGTCCAGCAGCAACGTCTGCGCCAGCCGCTGCGTGTTGCCGGGCTGGCTCCAGAAGGGGTTGGCGGCGGGGTCGAAGACACCCGCGGCCTGCGCCAGCTTGGCGCCCCACAGGCCGAAGCCGTAGACCACGCCCCAGGGCTGGCCGGCAATGGCCAGGTTCAGCGCCGCCAGCACGGCCAGGGCCAGCGCACCGATCACCCAGCGTCTGGCGAGCCATTCACGCTGCCAGCCGGCGAACAGCCGCACCGTGATGCCGGTGGCCAGCAGCAGCGCCCAGGTGGCGGCCAGCGCCGTGCCCGCGCCCCAGTTCGCCACCAGCCCGACGGGCTCGATCTGGCCCAGCGCCAGCCAGTGGTGGAGATGCGCCGAACCGGCGAAGCTGCCCACGGCAAACAGCGGCAGGATGCCCATGTTCAGCGGCACGCCCAGCCCGGCCTTGTAGAGCGTGCCCGAGCCGCAGCCGTCGGCGATCTGCATCGTCAGCCCGAAGACGAAGGCGCCGATGAGCAGGCTGATGCTGGGCGGGCCCAGGGCGGCCTGCAGTTCGGGAAAGGCCCCCAGCAGCGGCATGCACAGCGTGGCCGCCCCGCCCAGCAGCAGCAGCTGGCCGACGACGCCGCGCGGGTCGCGTGTTTCGACCAGTTGGCGCCAGCCCGTGGTGAAACCGAAGCGTGTGCCGGCCAGCGCCGCGCCCATGCCGATGCCGACGAGCAGCAGCGCAGCCTGGCGTACGGCCACGAACCACAGCAGGAAAACGAAGAAGGCGGCCATCAGGGCCGCCAGCGGCAGGCGTTTCATCGGCGAGGGGCGGCGGTGACGCGGTAGCCGCGGCGCCGGCCGTGGGTCAGTTGAAGGTGCGGTCGATCCAGAGTTTGAAGTCGACCAGCAACTGCCCGGCTCGACCCGGCACATTGTCCATCGCTGCCGTCGCCCCCGGCCCCTGTGACCACTCCACCATCGAGCCGGGGTACATGCGCACGCCCTTTTGGCCCGCCAGTTCCGAAAGTGCGAACCAGTTGATGGCCGCCCAGTGGCCGGTGTTGCAGAAGCTCACCGCATCGCCGTCGCCGGCGCCCGGCGAGGTCTCGGCCAGCCGCTTCACCTCGTCGGCGGGCAGCATGCGCGCCGAGTCGGGTGCGAACCAGCGTGTGTACTCGAGGTTCACCGCGCCCTTGAGCGTGCCCGGCACCAGCGAGGCCGCGTGGCGCGTCTGGCCGCTGAAGAATGGCGATGGGCGGGCATCGAGCAGCCGCGCGCCGCCTGCAGGGGCCGCCGCGCCTGCGACGAGCCGGCCCTGGAGCTCTTCGCGCGTCGCGATCAGCGAAGTGTCGAAGCTGGGCACGTAGGCGCTGGGCGGCACCGCCAGCGGCATGTCGTCCTGCGGCAGGCCGGCCTCGGCCCAGGCTTCCATGCCGCCGTTCAGGATGGACAGCCTGTGCAGGCCCAGCACCTTGAGCGTCCAGTAGACGCGCGCGGCGGCGCCGAAGTCGGCGGCGTCTTCACCGCTGTAGGTGACGACGACGTGCGTTGCGGGTGTCAGGCCCAGCTGCTGCACCAGCCGCGTCAGGCGGCCCAGGTCGGGCAGTTCGCCGGGGTTGCTCGCCGGGCCGCGCCAGCTGCCGTAGGGGGCCGACAGCGCGCCGGGGATGTGCTTGGCGTCGAAGACCCTGGGGCTGCGGATGTCGATGACGCGCAGCCCGGGCTGGGCCAGCCGGGCCTGCAGTTCGGCCGCGCTGAGCAGCGGCGGCACGGCGGGCGCGGCCTGGGCGGCCAGGGCAGCAAGAGCGACGAAGGCGGCGAGGATGCGGGACAGGATGTTCAAGGCGGGGCCGGCGGCAGCGTGAGCAGGGCGCCGATTCTGACCGCCGACGTCATGCGCTCCAACGACGGAAACGTTGGATGCTTATGCGGAAATGCGCCGGTAGCGCTCCACACCCTGCACCCTCTCGTCGACCGGGAAGGCCTGGGTGACGCCCCCCGCAGAGGCCGGCTCCCGGCGCCAGCGCCGGGAGCCGGCGGCAAGGCATTCGAGGTCGGGACGGGCTGTCAGGCCGCCCGGCCGGGTTCGCCGCGGGCCCGGCGGAGCCTGGACACGGCAGGTTCGGGGTCGCGCAGTGGGGACTTGGCGCGGTGTGTATCGTGCCGCGTCGGTCTTTTGCCCCCGCCCCACCCACCTTGCCCAGCAACGACGATTCCCTATGAACGACGCCCACCCCGCCGCCGGCGGCTTTCCACGCTGGCTGAAGTGGCCGCTGATCCTGCTGGCGCTGGCCGGTGTCGGCGCCTTTCTCTGGCAGGCGCTGCCGCGCGGCGCCTACCCTACCGACCTGTCACGTGTCGGCGCCGGCCGCCCGGTGCTGGTGCTGGCCCACGATACCAACTACGTCGGCAGCGCCACGGTGATGGAACTGATGAACGGCATCCGAGGCGACTACGCCGAACGTGTCGACTTCCTCGTCGCGCACCTCGCGATGGAAGACGCACAGGCCTTTGCCGCCCGCCACGCGGCGACCGACGGCACCGTGCTGCTGTTCGCCGCCGACGGGCGCCGCGTCGGCGTGCTGCATACGCCGCAGAGCGCCGACGAACTGCACCGTGCGCTCGCGCAGGCCTTCGGGCCTTGAGATGGCTTGCCCACCAGGCGCGGCGGCAGTCAGAACGTCAGCCGCACGCCCGCCATCAGCCCCCGACCCGGCAGTGGCGCTGAGGGTCGCACCGTGGCGATGGAGGTCGCGTTGTAGGCCAGCGCGTTGCCGACGTTGTTGAACTTCAGGAAGAAGTGGCCATCGGCGTCTGTGACGCGCAGCTTGTAGCTCAGCGCCAGGTTCACGAGCGTGTAGGCCGGGGTGGCCAGGTCGTCGGCTGGCACGCGGTCCTGCGCGGCGGCGAAGATCACTTCTGCCCGCGCGGCCCAGCCGCTCGTGGTCCAGTTGACGCCGGTCGTCAGCCGCGCGGGCGGGATGCGCGGCAGTGGCTGGCCCGCGGTTTCGTTGGTGGCGCGCATCAGGTCGAGCTTGCCGTCCAGTTCGACTTGCCGGCTGCCGTCCAGCAACCGCCAGTGGCCTTCGAACTCCACGCCGTACAACTTGGCAGGCACACCGGTGAAGGCAAACACCGGCACCGGCCCTGCAGCCGTGATCTCCGCCCGGCCTGTGCCCAGCAGCGCGATGTAGTTGGAAAGGTCGCCGTAGAACACGCCAGCCCTGGCGCGGTGGGCGCCTTGCTTCCATTGCACCGCGACGTCGAGGTTGCCGCCCTTCTCGACGGCCATGTCGGGGTTGCCGACCTCATAGGCGCCAGTGGCCACGTGCAGGCCGTTGGCGTACAGCTCGTAGAACGTCGGCGCACGCTCGGTATAGGCCAGATGGGCGCTCAGCTGCCACAGCGGCGACAGCCTGACCACCGCGCCGAGAGCAGCGCTGAAGGGCGTGAACGAACGCGACCGGGCTGCCCCGAACTGCGTCTGCCCCGGGGCATCTCCCGCGGACTGCACCGTCGAGCGCCCCACGCGGCCACCGAAGCTGAGCGTGGCGGCGCCCTTGGAGAACTCCTCCAGGAAGAACAGCCCGTATTGCCGCGTCGTGGTGCCCGGCACGAACGCCTCTGCGCCCAGTGCCGAGAAGTCGGCGTTCTCGGTCTGCAGACCGAACACGCCGGCCAGGCTGCCACCACCGACGCTGAGCTTCATGTGCTGGGCCTGCAGGCGCAGGTCGGAGCCCTTGGTCTTGAAGGTGGTGCCCACCTCGCCGCCCTCGATCTCCTGGTGCCGGTAGTCGGACACCAGCCATTGGCCGATGACCGCGCTGACGAAGCCGCCCAGATCACGCACCTCGCCCGCCAAGGTGAGCTTGTTCGAGGCCATGTCGATGGTCACGTCTGCTTCGGCGACGGTGCCGTACTCGCTGTTGAAGCTGTCCACCGACGCACCGAAGTAGCCCTGGCCCCACACCATCGATGCGCCCAGCGCGCCACCGTGGCTCTTGCTGGCCGAATTGACGATGCGGCCGGCGGTTTCGAAGCCGCCGCTGCCGTCGGGGCGCGGGTACGACGGTACCTTCATGTCATCGGTCTGGCGCCAGAAGCCGTCGGCATGCACGACGAAGCCCGTGCCGCCGGCCTCGACGATGGCGCTGGCGCCGCGCTCGGCGGCGGGCCCGCCGTAGCGCAGTTCCGCGGCACCCGTGATGCCGCCGTTCCTTGCCTTGGGGATGCGGTTGTCGATGGCGTTGACCACGCCGCCCACGGCGCTGCCGCCGTACAACAAGGCCGCCGGCCCGCGCAACACCTCGACCCGCTCGATGACCATCGGGTCGATGGGCACGGCATGGTCGTAGCTCAGTCCCGAGGCGTCCAGCGCCACGCCGGAGTTGCTCAGCATGCGGATGCGATCGCCGTCCTGGCCGCGGATCATCGGCCGGTTGGCGTTGGGGCCGAAGTAGCTGGAGGACACCCCGGGCAAGCCGTCCAGCGTCTCGCCCAGCGTGCTGCCGCGTCGCAACACCAGTGCACCACCGGCAAGCACGCTCGTCGGTGTGGAGATGTCGGTCGAGCGCAGGGGATTGCCTGTGACGATCACGCTCTGCAACGCTGGGCCGGTGGCCAGCGGTGGCGTGGACTGGGCGGATGCCGGGCCTTGTTGCGCCAGCAGCAAGCCTGGTGCGGAAGTGGCGCTGAGGGCCAGGGCCAGGGTGTGGGAGTGACGGACAAGTCTGAGCTTCATGGATTCGTTCGGTTCCGGATCCCGTTCGGGGCCCCGTGTCTGTTGTTCGAGTGCAGCGGGCACCAGCGCCTCCGGGCCTGTGGTGCCAGGCCTACGTCGACGGCTGGAGCACCGCTTGCCGCAGTGCCGGGCTCAGGCCAGCGCGGGTGGGCCTCGCGCCTGGAAACCCGAAGCCTGTGCTGCCACGTTCGGCAGTGGCGGTGCGCGCAGACGCGGCAGAACGGGGTGCACGACGCCCGGGTCCGGTCGAGCAAAGGCCGGTGCGTCCGCGTGGCTCAGTTGGTCGAGCGCCAGGCAGTCCGCACCATCGTCGTGATGTGCGAACAGCCTTTCCAGACCGACAGGCTCTGGCAATGCAGCGTCGCCTTCGATGGCGTGCAGCGGGCCCGGCGCATGCACCACGCCATGCCACAGGCCCACCGCCTGCGCCAGCAGCATCGCGCACAGCAACAGACCGACGGTGCGTCGGTTCGGCGATGCGGGCGGGCGGTGGGGGTTCATCCGGGAAGCGGCAGGTCCGTGCGGCGGGGGGTTTAAGCGGGTCTTGTTTGTAATGGTAGTGCATTATCAATATGCATCCATGGGATCCGGTAACCTCGATGCATGGAACGCAACACCCGCCAGCGCAGCGCCATTCGCGACGCCATCGCCAAGGCCGACCGCCCGCTGCTGCCGCAGGAGGTGCTGGGCGCTGCGCAGCAGGAAGTGCCGGGCCTCGGCATCGCCACGGTCTATCGCAACTTGAAGGTGCTGGTCGAGGAAGGCGAGTTGCAACTGGTCAACCTGCCGGGCGAGAACCCGCGCTTCGAGGTGGTCGGGCTCCAGCACCACCACCACTTCCAGTGCAGGCAGTGCCAACGTGTGTTCGACGTGCACGCCTGCCCAGGCGACTTGTCACGGCTGGCGCCGCAGGGCTTCACGGTGGAGGACCACGACCTGACGCTGTACGGCTGCTGCAAGGACTGCGCGCCGTCCAGCGCGAAGGCGGTCCGGCGCGGCGTTTCCGCGCCGCGGCGCACGCACGTGCACCGCGGGTAACGCCAAGAGGGGCCCGGTGCTGACGGCGGGTGCGCACAAACGCCTGCTGCGAGCCGCCGGCGCGCCAGGTCCAGCCGGTCCGGTGAGCGAAGATGCGGGCCGTCCTGCGCCGCGCTGCCTTGGCCAGCCGTCTGGGCCGGCACTTCCTCGGTGTTCTTGGCGGCCTACATGCGCGTGATCCCAAGCCGCCGCAGCACCGCCTTTTCGGCCTCGACGGCCCCGAACTTCAGTGCACCCAGCACCCCGATCACCGCCCAGGCCGTGCCGTCCAGCGCCGTGGTCTGGAACAGTGCCTGCAGCGGCGGCGCGTAGGTGAAGGCCAGCTGCAGCCCCACCAGCAGCACGCTCATCCACAGCGCCACCGGGTTGCCGGTGAGGATGTCGCGCGTGAAGGCCGACGCGGTGAAGTGGCGCACGTTGAACAGGTAGACCAGTTCGCCCACCACCAGCATGTTCACCGCCGCGGTGCGCGCGTGCTCGACGCTGCTGCCGCGCGCCAGGTCCCATTCGAAGACGGTCATCGTCACCGCCACCATCAGCCCGCTGACGTAGGCGATGCGGAAGGCCAGCACGCGTGTCACCAGCGGTTCGCCCGGCGGCCGCGGCGGGCGGCGCATCACGCCGGCTTCGGCCGGCTCGAAGGCCAGCGCCAGCGCCAGCGTCACCGCCGTGACCATGTTCACCCACAGCACCTGCCCGGCCGTCACCGGCAGCGTCAGGCCGGCGAACACGGCCAGCAGGATGACGCCGGCCTCGCCGCCATTGGTGGGCAGGATGAAGAGCAACGACTTCTTGATGTTGTCGAAGACGACACGGCCCTCGCGCACGGCGCGGGCGATGGTGGCGAAGTTGTCGTCGGTGAGCACCAGGTCGGCCGCCGCGCGCGCGGCGTCGGTGCCCTTGTTGCCCATGGCCACGCCGATGTCGGCCATCTTCTGCGCCGGCGCGTCGTTGACGCCGTCGCCGGTCATCGCCACCAGTTCGCCTTCGGCCTGCAGTGCCTGCACCAGGCGCAGCTTGTGCTCGGGGCTGGCGCGGGCGATGACGTCGCAGTGCCGCGCGCGCTGCCGCAGCGCAGCGTCGTCCAGGCCCTGCACCGTCTCGCCGGTCAGCACCTGCTCGGTGTTCAGCCCGAGCTGCGCGCCGATGGCCGCCGCGGTGACGGCGTGGTCGCCGGTGATCATCTTCACGCGCAGCCCCGCCTGCTGGCATTCGGCGACGGCGGCGATGGCCTCCTCGCGCGGCGGGTCGATGAGGCCGACCAGCCCCAGCAGCATGAAGTGCGGGCCGATGTCGGCGCTGCTCAGCGCCGTGGGCGGCGCGCCGTCTGAGGGCGGCAGGGCGCAGCGTGCCAGCGCCAGCACACGCTGGCCGGCGCGGGCCGCGTCGTCCATGCGCGCGGCCCAGGCTGCGGGGTCCAGCGGCAGCCCCTCACCTTCGTGCCGGCACAGCGCCAGCACACGTTCCGGCGCGCCCTTCAGCAGCACGAAGGCGCCACCGTCGTGGTCGTGGTGCAGCGTGGCCATGTAGCGGTGTTCGGACTCGAAGGGAATCTCGTCGACACGTGGCGTGGCGGCAGCCTCGCCCTGCGGGTCGAGCCCGGCCTTGTGCGCCAGGCTCAGCAGCGCGCCTTCGGTGGGGTCGCCCACCAGCTGCCAGCCCGCGGCCTCGTCGTGCGCCAGCTGGGCGTCGTTGCACAGCAGCGCACAGCGCGCCAGGGCCTGCAGGGCGGCGTCGGCCTCGGCGTCGACGGGCTGGCCGTCGTGCCCGAACCCGCCCTCGGGCGCGTAGCCGGCGCCGCTGACGTCCAGCGTGCGGCCGGGCAGCATCACGCGCACGGCGGTCATCTCGTTCTTGGTCAGCGTGCCGGTCTTGTCGCTGCAGATCACCGTCACCGAGCCCAGCGTTTCCACTGCCGGCAGGCGGCGCACGATGGCACGCTGGCGCGCCATGTTGCGCGTGCCGATGGCCAGCACGATGGTCACGATGGCCGGCAGGCCTTCGGGGATGGCCGCCACCGCCAGCCCGACGACGGCGAGGAAGATCTCCAGCAGCGGCATGCCGCGCCACAGGTAGCCGAAGAGGAAGGTGACGAGGCCGACGGCGACGATGAACAGCGTGATGCGGCGCGCGAACTGGTCGAGCCGGCGCGTCAGCGGCGTGTCCAGGCTCTGCACGCCACCCACCAGCGTGCCGATGCGGCCGATCTCGGTGGCCGTGCCGGTGGCCACCACGACGCCGCGCCCCTGGCCGACGCCGACCACGGTGCCCGAATAGGCCATGCATCGCCGGTCGCCCAGCGGCGCGCCCGCGGCCACGGCGTCGCAGGCCTTGTCGGCGGCCACCGACTCGCCGGTGAGCGCGGCCTCGTCGATGCGCAGGTTCTTGGTGCGGACCAGGCGCAGGTCGGCCGGCACGCGGGCGCCCGGTTCGAGCTGCACGATGTCGCCCGGCACCAGGGCCTCGGCGTCGATCTCGTGCCAGGCGCCGTCGCGCAGCACGGTGGCGCGGCTGGCCAGCATCGCGCTCACGGCTTCCAGCGCCTTTTCGGCCTTGCCTTCCTGCACGAAGCCGATGGCGGCGTTGATCAGCACCACGCCGAGGATGACGCCGGTGTCGACGAGGTCGTCCAGGCCGAAGGTGATGGCCGCCGCCACCAGCAGCACGTAGATCAGCGGGTTGTGGAACTGCAGCAGGAAGCGTTGCCAGGGCGGCCGGCGCCGCGCGGCGGGCAGGCGGTTGGCGCCGTGCCGTGCCAGGCGGCGTGCGGCTTCATCGAGAGCCAGGCCGGTGCCCGAGGCCACGGCCTGGGCCTGCAGGGTCTGTTCGACGCTGCGGGCGTGCCAGTCCGAGGGTGGCTGGGCGGCTTGCGGGGGGGTGCGGGTGGCCATGGTGTCGTTCAGCCTTTGGTGTCCTGCAAGCTGCGCCGCCTGGCCTTGACAGCCTGCTGCGTGGCGCGGCGCAGCGCGCTGTAGCGGCGCAGCGCGTCTTCCATCGGCGCCAGCGGCATGCGCCCTGCTGCTCCGGCGCTCAACAGCGAGGCCTTCAGCGACTGGTAGGCGGTCTCCATCGCGTCGGCGTCGGCGTCGGCGACGGGTTCGGCGTCGAGCCCTGTGTGTGTCGCTGCGCCCGCGCCCTGCGGCAGCAGCGCGCCGCAACGGCCGACGAAGCGGTCGTGAGCGGCCTGCACGGCCGTGTCGTGGGCGGCCGGCTGCGGCAGCGGCGCGGCGACCAGCGCCGCCTCGGTGCTCGCCTCGTGGTAACGCTCGATGCGCAACAGCACGGCCAGGCGCTCGCTGGCGGCCTGCGACATCGCCTGGCGGTTGATGCCCTCGACGAAGGCCTCGATCGCCGCGTCCAGCCGCTGTACCACCGCCTGCTCGCGCGCCAGCGCTGCCGGCGCGGCGCCGGCGAGCACGCCGCGCAGCGTGCGCAGCGCAAACTCGCCGACGCGGGCGATCTCGCGCCCCAGTGCGTCCAGCGCCAGCGTCGGCACGGCGAGCACGTTCTTGTCCAGGTGGCGCGGCTGGGCTTCGTCGTCCTCGCGGGCACGGAAGCGCTGCTGCAGCCAGGCCGTCAGGCGGTCGGCGATGGGCCACATCAGCAGCACGCCCAAGACGTTGAACGTGGTGTGGAAGAGCGCCAGCTTGGTCGCCGGGTCGGGCGGCAGGTCCAGCGCCTCGCGCGCGCGACCCAGCGCGTCGATCAGCCACGGCAGCAGCAGCAGCGCCACGGTGGCGGTGACGACGTTGAAGGCGACGTGCGCCGCCGCGGCGCGGCGTGCGTTGGACGTGGCGCCGATGGCCGCCAGCAGCGCGGTGACGGTGGTGCCGACGTTGGCGCCGATGACCACCGCAGCCGCGCCCTGGGTGTCGATGAGCCCGCCCTGCGCGGCGGTGAGCGCGATCGTCATCGACGCGCTGGACGATTGCATCAGCACCGTCATCAGCACGCCGATGCCCAGCTGCGCCAGCAGGGTGAGCACACCGCTGCCCTGCGGCAGGCTCACCTGCCCGGCCAGGCCGGCGAAGGACTGCTGCAGCGTCGCGATGCCCACGAAGAGCAGCCCGAAGCCCGCCAGCGCGGTGCCGACGTGGCCACGTCGCTGGTTCTCGCCGCTCATGCGCAGCAGCACACCCAGGCCGACGAGCGGCAGCGCCAGCGCCTCGACCTTGAACTTCAGCCCCACCAGCGCCACGATCCAGCCCGTCATCGTGGTGCCGACGTTGGCGCCGAACAGCACCCACAGCGCGGCGGGCAGCCCCAGCAGGCCGGCGTTGACGAAACCGATGGCGGCCACCGTGACGGCGCTGGACGACTGCACCACCGCCGTCACCAGCACACCCGAGCCCAGCGCGTGCCAGCGCGTCTTGGTGGCGCCGCGCAAGATGCCGTGCAGCGCCGGGCCGGCGGCCAGCTTGAGGCCGTCGGTCATCATCGCCATGCCCAGCAGGAACAGACCCAGCCCGCCGGCCAGCAGGCCGAGTGCGTGCAGGCCGTCCATGCCGTTCATCCCATCGCGTCCGCTCGGGCCGTCGAGACCAGCACGTCGCCACTGCCTTCGGCCAGCACGTGTTTGGTGACGCTGCCCAGCAGCAGTTCCTCGGTCACCGACTGCCCGTGTTTGCCAAGCACGACGAGGTCGCAGTCCCGTTCCTGTTCCTGCTCGACGATGCGCAGCGAGGCGTCGCCCTCGACGATGCAGGCCTCCCAGCGCCCGGGCTTCAGGCCGGCGGCATGCGCCAGCGCGTGCACGCGCTCGGTGGCCGTGCTGCGTGCCTGGCGGCGGTAGAGCTCGACGGTCGCGTCGTCGACGCCGGCAAAACGCAGCTTCTCCGCGAAAGGCACCTGGAAGGCGTTGAGCAGCACGAGGTGGGCATGCGGCGCCACCTGCCGCGCCACCGCCACCTCGCGCAGCGACCAGGGCGAGAAGTCCAGCGCCAGAAGCACGCGACGGTAGGGCTCGTGGGCCGTCTGCCGCACCACCAGCACCGGCCGCGTCGTGCGCCGAAGCAGGCGTTCCGAGGTCGTGCCCAGCACCAGGCGGCGCAGGAAGCTCACGCCGCGTGCGCCCACCACCAGCAGGCCGGCGTCGAGCGCCTGCGCCTCGCGCACGATCTCGTCCAGCGGCGCGCCGCTGGCCTGGGCCAGCCGCACCGGCACGTGCCGCGTGGCGTGAAGCTCGTCGGCCAGCTGCTGCAGCTGCTGCAGGGTCTCGGCGTGCAGGCGCTGCTCCATGTCGCTGTCGGCGCCGAGCCAGGCGCGCAGGTCCTGAAGGCCGCTGCCGGACAGCACGTGCATCAGCGTCAGCGTTGCACCCGACTCGTGCGCCAGGCGTGCGGCGCGGTCGGCAGCGTGACGTGCGGCGGCCGAGAAGTCGGTGGCGGCGAGGATGGGACCGAGGGCGTTCATCGTGCGGGCTCCTTGTCTTGACCCTGGAGGGGCATACCCGTACGGTCGGTGTTCCCCGCGGGCGGCTGCGAATGTGCGTAGGTCGTTGCGTTCATCCGAGCAGCCTCGCTTCCGCGCCTGCCAGCGCAGCCGGCGGGCCGAACAGCACCAGCGTGTCGTCGCCCTCGATACGCGTGTCGGCGGCCGGTTGCAACCGCCGCTGCCCCTGGCGCACCAACGCGGTGATGACCACACCTTCCAGCGGCAGCGCCGACAGTGGCTGGCCGCGGTGCACGCTGTCGGGCGGCAGGCGCAGCGCGTGCAGGCGGTCGGCTTCGGGGTCTTCGGTGTCCGACGCATGCGTGGCGTCGCCGGGGAAGAGCTCGCGCAGCTGCTGGTAGTGGCCAGCCCGTTGCGATTGCACGCGCCGCAGCACACGCGCCAGCGGCACGCCCAGCGTCAGCAGCGCCTGCGAGGCGATCATCAGCCCGGCTTCCAGCGTCTCGGGGAAGATCTCGGTGGCACCGGCGGCACGCAGTTCGTCCACCGCGCTCAGGTCGCGCGTGCGCACCATGACCGGCAGCGCCGGGTGGCGGGCGCGGATCTGCTGCAGCGCCTTCAGCGCGGCGGCGGTGTCGTCGTGGGTCAGCACCACCAGGCGTGCCGCGGCCAGGCCCAGCGCTTCGAGCAGGTCGAGCTGCGCGCCGTCGCCGAAGTGCACACGCACGCCGGCCAGGCGCGCTTCGCGCACACGTGCGGCGTCGAGGTCCACGGCCACCCAGGGCAGTTGCTCGGCCTCGAGCAGGTGGCCCAGGCTCTGGCCGATGCGGCCGTAGCCCACCAGCAGCACATGCCCGGTCAAGGGCGCTGCAGGCGCCAACTCGGGTTCCGGGTCGGCCAGCCCCACTTCGCGCGGCGCCAGGCGCAGCGCCAGCGCGTGGTTGTAGCGGATGAGCACCGGCCCGACGACCATCGAGAACAGCACCGAGGCCAGCACGATCTGCCCCAGTTCGGCGCCCACCACGCCACCCTGCAGGCCCAGCGCCAGCAGCGCAAAGCCGAACTCGCCGCCCACCGCCAGCAGCAGACCCGTTCGCCAGGCCGTGAGCCAGTCGACACCGGCGCGCCGCACGATGGCCGTGACGAGCAGCCCCTTGACGACGAGCAGCAGCGCCGCGCCCAGCAGCGCCCAGGGCCACACACGCGCCAGCGCCGCAGGGTCGATGAGCATGCCGATGCCGACGAAGAACAGGCCCAGCAGCACGTCGCGGAAGGGGCGGATCGTGGTCTCGACCTGGTGGCGGAACTCGGTGTCACCCAGCACCATGCCGGCGAGGAAGGCACCGAAGGCCATCGACAGTCCCAGCGCATGTGTCGTGGCCCCGGCAGCCAGCGAGACGAAGAGCACCGTCAGCGTGAACAGCTCGGCCGAACGCCGCGCCGCGACATGGTGGAACAGCGGCCGCAGCAGCCAGCGCCCGACGAAGACCACCAGCACCAGCGCCAGCGCGGCCTTGGCCAGTGCCCACGTCAGCGAGATGCCCAGGGCCGCAGCACCGGCGGTCGCCAGCACCGGGATGACGACGACGAAGGGCACGGCGGTGACGTCCTGGAACACCGACATCGCCACGCCCAGCCGCGCATGGCGGCCGTGTTCCTCGCGCTGCTCGGCGAGCTGGCCGCTGATGATGGTCGTCGACGACTGCGCGAACACCGCGCCGACGACAAACGCCGCCGCCGGCGCCAGCCCGGCGGCCCAGCCGATCAGCCCCACGGCCACCGTGGTCAAGGCCACCTGCGCGGTGCCCAGCCCCAGCACCATGTGGCGCAGCGCGTGGATCTGCGGCAGCGAGAAGTTCAGCCCTATCGTGAAGAGCAGGAAGACGACGCCGAATTCGGCCAAGGCCTGCAGTGGCTGTGCGTCGACCACCGGCCCCGCGGTGTGCGGCCCCAGCAGCAGGCCGATGAGCAGGTAGGCCAGGCTGGACGGGATGCGCAGGCGCTGGAAGACCAGCACCACGAGGACGGCGCTGCCCAGCAGCAGCAGCACCTGGGCCAGGGTGGAGGCCAGTGTCATGGCTTCATTCTGCGGGACGGTGGCTGCGCAGGCCCTTGCCGCACGTCTTGCCCTTGAGGGAGGTCAAGCCCGCCCGCTCCGGGATACTCCGCGCATGGATTTCGTGAACCTGCCTCTGCTGGCGGCCGCGGCACTCGTCTTCGTCAGCGTGCTGGCCGGGCTGTTCTCGGCGCGCATCGGTTTTTCCTTCCTCCTCGTGTTCCTGATCGCCGGTGTGCTGGCCGGCGTCGACGGCATCGGCGGCTGGCACTTCGACGACGCGCGCATCAGCTTCTGGGTCGGCAACGTGGCGCTGGCCGTGATCCTGCTCGACGGCGGGCTGCGCACCGCCTACGCCACCTTCCGCACCGGGCTGCGGCCGGCGGCGGTGCTGGCCACCGTCGGCGTGGTCATCTGCGCCGGCATCACCGCGGCGGCCGGCGTGCTGCTGGTCGGGCTGGACTGGGGCACGGCGCTGCTGCTGGGTGCCATCGTCGGCAGCACCGACGCTGCGGCGGTATTTGCGCTGCTCACGCGTTCGGGCGTGACGCTCAACGAACGTGTGGCGGCCACGCTGGAGATCGAGTCGGGTGTCAACGACCCGATGGCGGTCTACCTCACGCTGGTCTTCATTTCGCTGCTGGCGTCGCCGCCGGGGGCGGCCGCGGCCTGGGCCGGCATGGCCACGGCCTTCGCGCAGCAGTTCGGCTGGGGCACGGCCGCTGGCGTGGCCAGCGGCTTTGCCGTGGCCGAGCTGCTCAAGCGCGTGGCGGCGCGCGACGCCGGCGGCGGCATCCTGGCGCTGCTGGTGGGCGCCGCGGGGTTGAGCGTGTTCGCGGCCACCGGGTGGCTCGGAGGCTCGGGCTTCCTGGCCGTCTACCTGTTCGGGCTCATCGTCGGCAACCGTGCCAGCGCCGAGGTGGCGCCCACTTTGGCGGCGATGGACGGCTACGCCTGGCTGGCGCAGGCCGGCATGTTCCTGCTGCTGGGCCTGCTGGTGACACCGTCGACGATGGTGGCCTCGCTGCTGCCCGGGCTGGGCGTGGCGCTGGTGCTGATGTTCGTCGCGCGGCCGGTGGCGGTGTGGCTGTGCCTGCTGCCCTTCCACTTCACGCCGCGCGAGACCTGGTTCATCGCCTGGGTGGGGCTGCGCGGCGCCGTACCCATCGTGCTGGCCCTCTTCCCGCTGCTGGCCGGCACGCCGCAGGCCATGGTGCTGTTCAACATCGCCTTCGTCGTGGTGCTGGCTTCGCTGTTGACCCAGGGCACGACGATCGCGCTGGTGGCGCGCAAGCTGGGGGTGGCCTTGCCCGACCCCGGTGATGAACGCCAGCAGCGCGCCGTGTTCCGCGACTTCGGGCTCGACCCCGGGACGCCGGTGGCTGCGGTGTGCGAGTTCTACAGCCTGCCCTTGCCGCCGAATGCCGCGCAGGACGCCGACTTGTCGCTGGGCGACTGGATGCGCGCCGAACTGCGCCGCCCACCCGTGGTGGGCGACTGCGTGCGCCTGGGGCCGGCCATGCTCGCGGTGCGTGAATTGCAGGACGGGCGCATCACGCGCATCGGCCTGGGCTTGCTGCCGTAGTCGATCCCGCCTGCGGGCTGTCGGCCGCACAACCGCAGTGCGGGGAAGGGCAGGGGCCGTGCCTCATGATGCGGCCCTGCCCGGGAAGGATGGCCCTTGAGTTCGCTGATGCTGCAGGAAGCCCGCTCGGCGCCCGATGCCGTGGCGCGCCAGCTGGCTGCCGATGCCGCCGCCTACACCGCGCTCGGTCGCACGCTGCGCGAAGCGCCGCCGGCCGTGGCGCTGACGGTGGCGCGCGGCAGTTCGGACCACGCCGCGGGCTACCTGGGCTACCTCGTGATGTCACGCCTGGGGCGCATCGTCGCTTCACTGCCGATGTCGCTGGTGACGCTGTACAAGTCGCCGCTGCAGGCGCGGCAGACGCTGGCCGTGGCGATCTCGCAGTCGGGCCAGAGCCCCGACCTCGTCGAGCCCATCGGCTACTTCCGCGCCGGCGGCGCGACCACGGTGGCACTCGTCAACGATGCCGCTTCGCCGTTGGCGCAGGTCGCCGAATGGGCGCTGCCGCTGCACGCCGGCCCCGAGCGCAGCGTGGCCGCCACCAAGAGTTTCATCGCCAGCCTGGTGGCCGGCGCGCGGCTGGTGGCGCACTGGCAGGACGACGCGCCGCTGCAGGCCGCGCTGCAGGCCCTGCCCGAAGCCCTGCACGTGGCCGCGGGCACCGACTGGTCGGCCGCGCTGGAGGTGCTGGTGCCGGCACGCGCGGCCATGGTGGTGGGCCGCGGCCCCGGCTTCGCGGTGGCCAACGAGGCGGCGCTGAAGCTCAAGGAAACCTCGTCGCTGCAGGCCGAGGCCTTCAGCGGCGCCGAGATCCAGCATGGGCCCATGGCGCTCATCGACCCCGGTTACCCGCTGCTGATCTTCGCCACGCGCGGGCCGGCTTCGGCCGGCCTCGTCGAGCTGGCCACGGCCATGCGCCAGCGCGGCGCACGTGTGCTGCTGGCCGCGCCCGACGGCGTGCCCACACGCGACCTCACGCTGCCCACCGCGCCCACGCCCGACCTCGACCCCATCGTCGCCGTGCAGGCCTTCTACGCGCTGGCCGCGCAACTCGCCGTGGCGCGCGGCTTCGACCCCGACCAGCCGCGCCACCTGCGCAAGGTGACGCGCACGCAGTAGGCGCGGGCAAGGGGGTGCGGGCTCAGAATCGCCGCAAGCAGTCGGCACTGCCTTCGTGAGGCGCGAGACAGCGCGCAGGCGCTGTCCCGCGTCGCCACTCAGAGCGCGCGCTCGCGCAGGCGGTCGGCCTGCAGGGCGTCGAGCGCCGCCTGGGCGGTTTTTTCGGCCGCCTGCCAGGCGGCCTCGTGCAACAGCTTCTGGTACCGCTCGAGCCGGGTCTCCCGGGTCCACAGGCCGCGCTCGAATGCCACGCGGCCGCTGTCCACCGTGGTCTCGACGAGCACTCGCCCGGTGCTGTCGGTGATGCGCAGGTCCAGCGCCAGCGTGGCGTAGTGGTCGGTGCTCTGCGCCAGCGGGAACGGCAGGAGCAGCGGTACCGGCACGACCCAGTTCAGGTGCGAGTCGAGCGCCAGCCGTGCGGCGCTGACCGTGACGGCCAGGTCCAAGCCCGCGCCTGCAGGCAGCGGCAAGGCTGCGGGCTGAACGCCACCGCTGAACGCTGCCGCCAGTCGACGCTGCAGCGCCGCCTCGATGACGGCGCCCACCGGCAACCGGATACCCTTGATGGGGTCGACCTCCCTGGCCGGGCCGACGTGCGTCTGCTCGCGAACCTCTGGCGGCAGGACCAGGGCCACGCGGACGGGCAGCGACGGCGCGGAGGCCGCAACGGCCAAAGGAAACAGCGCCGGCTGTACCTTGCCGACCTCTACCGTGGCGCAGCCGCCGAGCGCGAGCAGGACGGCCAGCCGGACCAGCGCCGGTGCCGTTCGCATCGCGCGCCACAAGACGCACGCTGCCCCGCTGGTCATGGCGCCGCCATCCACTGCAAGCTGACGCTCATCGCCCGACCCTCGCGTTGCACTTGCAGCACCAGCGCCTGCCCTGGCGCCAGCGAGCGCAGCGCCAGTTCCAGCCGCGCGGCGTCCTGCAGTTGGCGGCCGTTGGCTTCAAGGACCAGGTCGCCGGCGCGCAGCCCCAAGGCTTCGGCACGGCTGCCGGTGTTGACCGCGGTGACGAGCACGGCACCGCGCCCGGCAGCACCAGGCGGCGGCACCAGCCCGGCCGCGCGCGCCGCGGCGGCGTCGAGTGTGCGCACCTGGAAACCGAAGGGCGCCGCCGCCCCCGGTGCGGACAGCGGCGCGCCACAGGCCATCGGCAAGGTCAGCGTCGACGGGTAGTGCAGCGCATGGGTCTGCGCCTCGACGGCCTGGCCGGCGGCCGCGCCGGCACCTATGCCCATGACCACGGCGATGGCGCCCAGCACCGGGATGAAGCTCAGCGCCGCGGCGCCGAAACCGACACCCACCGCCGCGCCGCCCGCCGCGCCGCCCAGCACCGCGCCCTTGCCGGTGGCCGGTGTCGTGTCGGCGCTCGATCCGATGGTGGCCGGCTGGCCGTCGTGCCCCTGGCAGCTCAACCGCAGCGGCGTGGTGGAAGTGATCACGGTCACCGTGCCCGGCGTGGCCGGCAGCACCCAGCTGCCGCGGTCGTTGCTCAACTCGCAGCGCGCACCCAGGCATCCCGGGGTCTCGACGGTGATCGCCTGCGGCACCGAAGTGCCGGGCTGCGTCGCGCAGGCCGCCAGCAACAGCGGCACCAGAGCCACCAGCACCGGCCCCGTCAGGTGCACCCTTGGCATGCGAACGCAGCAGCGGCCGATCCTGTCCATGCCCACGACGCTAGACCTGCTCACGCGCGCTGCCGTTGTGGGGGCTCAACGGCGCAGCGGGTCGTGCGGGCGGCGTGCCGCTGCCGGCGGCCGTGGGATTGCCGGGCCAGCCGCGGCGTGCCGTAATCCGCCTTCCTCAGGATGTCAGGAGCGCGAGCATGGCCCGTTTTGTCGGTGCGGCAGAGCCGCTGAGCAAGTCCGGTTTCGAAGCTGCGGTGGCGACGCTGGGCGTGGGCATGGCCGAGCTGGTGGCGGTGCTGAAGGTCGAGTCCAAGAGCTGCGGTTTCCTGCCCAACCGACGGCCCAAGATCCTCTATGAACGGCACATCTTCCACCGCCTCACCGGCGGCCGCCACTCGGACGCCCACCCCGACATCAGCAACCGGCTGGCCGGCGGCTACGCCGGCAACGAACGTGAGTACCCTCGCATCGAGAAGGCCATGCGCCTGGACCGCACGGCGGCGCTGAAGTCGGCCTCGTGGGGTGCCGGGCAGGTGATGGGCGAGAACCACAGGATGGTCGGCTACGACGATGTCGAGGCCATGGTCGAGGCGATGCAGGCGTCGGAAGACGAGCAGCTGCTGTCGGTGGTGAACTTCATCAAGGCCAGGCGCCTGGACGAAGCGCTGCGCCAGCACGACTGGGCGCGTTTTGCGCGCGGCTACAACGGGCCGGCCTACGCGAAGAACAAGTACGACCTGATGCTGCACAGCAAGTACAACGAGGTGCTGACCGGCACGTTGCCCGACCTTAACGTGCGCGCAGCGCAGCTCTACCTCACCTACCTGGGTTACGCGCTGGGCGACATCGACGGCCTGTACGGCCGCAAGAGCCGCGCCGCGGTGGTCGAGTTCAAGACTGCCCACGGCCTGGCCGGCGGTGAACGTGTCAACCACGCGCTGCTGGACGCGCTGCGCGCCAAGGTGCAGCCGCTGTAGCCCCGGCGTCGCGCCGACAGCTCCCACGGCCGGTCGGCGCGCGCGCCCTGGGTACCATCGGCGCCCATCGCACAAGCCTTCGGAGTTGCCCATGCGTGCCGCCTGCCTGCGCCTCACGACAATGGCGCGATGCCCGCCCCTGCCGAACACCAGATCGTCGCCGCCGACGTGCACGTGGTGCCACCGCCCTTCCACGCCTTCGCGGTGCGCAGCGACGAAGCCTGCCACGCCTTCGATGCCCGTGCGCCCTACGGACGGGTGCACCTCGTGCGCACCGCCTTTCTCGATGCGGCCTCGCTCTCCGGCCTGGCTGCCGCGGCCCGTGCGCGGGTCGAGGCCGTGGCCTTCCCGGACATCAACCACGCGATCACGACGCTGGCCGAATTGGCCGCCGCCGCGTCACGTGTGGCCGACCTCGCCGGCAGCCTCGCCGCGGCCCTGCAGTCGACGGGTGTGCTGGGGCCGGGTGCAGGCGCCTACCGGCACAGCCTGGCCACACGCATCGACTTTCTCGCGGCCAACGGCGCGGGTTTCCACAACGACGCCGGGCGCCACTGGTCGCGCTGCCTGTTCTGGGTGCTCGCGCTGCGGGTCGCCGATGTCGAATTCGTGATGCCGCACGCTGGCGTACGCCTGTTGCTGGAACCTGGCGATCTGCTCGTCTTCGACCCGGCCCTGGCGCATGGGTTGTGCCGGCCGCGCGACGGCGGGCAGGCGGTGGCGGCCTCGTTTGCCGGCGGTGAGCCCCAGCACCAGTACTTCCTGACGGGTGAACTCTTGCTCACCGATGCACATTGGGCGGCCCTCGGCGCGCCCTGGCTGGCCGTCGAAGAGCACGAGCGCCGCGGCGCACTCGATCTGACGGTGGCGGCGTTCGACGAACGCAGCGGCCTCGTCCAGCGCCCCCATGCGCTGCGCGACGGCATGAAACGCAGCACCTGCCACGTCGACGGCGACCTTTCCCGGGCCGCCGGCACGACGCCGGGCTGAAGAAGGAAACGACGATGTTCAACGAAGCCGACGAACACCAGGACATCCGCGACGCGGTGCGCCAGCTGTGCCGGCAGTTCCCCGACACCTACTTCCGCGAGGTCGACACCCGCAAGGCCTACCCTGAGGCCTTCGTGAACGCGCTGATCGGGGCCGGCTGGCTGGCGGCGATGATCCCCGAGGCCTACGGCGGCACGGGCCTGGGCCTGACGGCGGCCTCGGTGATCATGGAAGAGATCAACCGCTGTGGCGGCAACGCCGGCGCGGTGCACGGCCAGATGTACAACATGGGTACGCTGCTGCGCAGCGGCAGCCCCGCGCAGAAGGACAGGTACCTGCCGGCCATCGCTGCCGGCAAGCTGCGCATCCAGTCGATGGCCGTGACCGAGCCCACCACCGGCACCGACACCACGAAGATCAAGACCACGGCGGTACGCGTGGGCGGCAAGACGGGCGACCACTACGTCGTCAATGGTCAGAAGGTCTGGATCTCGCGCGTGCAGCACTCCGACCTGATGATCCTGCTGGCGCGCACGACGCCGCTGGCCGAGGTGAAGAAGAAGTCCGAGGGCATGTCGGTCTTCATCGTCGACCTGCACCAGGCCATCGGCCACGGCCTTTCGGTGCGGCCCATACCCAACCTCGTCAACCACGAGACCAACGAGCTGTTCTTCGACAACCTGGAGATCCCGGCGGAGAACCTGATCGGCGAGGAAGGGCAGGGCTTCAGGTACATCCTCGACGGCCTGAATGCCGAGCGCACGCTGATCGCCGCCGAGTGCATAGGCGACGGCTACTGGTTCATCGAACGGGCGCGCAAGTACGCCGGCGAACGTGTCGTGTTCGACCGCCCGATCGGCCAGAACCAGGGCGTGCAGTTCCCCATCGCCGACGCCTTCATCGAGATCGAGGCCGCCAACCTGATGCGCTTCGACGCCGCGCGCCGCTTCGACGCGCGCCAGCCCTGCGGCGCGCAGGCCAACATGGCCAAGTACCTGGCGGCCAAGGCCTCGTGGGAAGCGGCCAACGTGTGCATGCAGACCTACGGCGGCTTCGGCTTCGCCAACGAATACGACATCGAACGCAAGTTCCGCGAGACCCGCCTGTACCAGGTGGCGCCGATCTCGACGAACATGATCTTCGCCTACGTGGCCGAACACGTGCTGGGCCTGCCGCGCTCGTTCTGAGCGGCCGGCGCTCAGGCGCGCGCGGGACCCAACATCCGTGCACCCAGCGCCTCGGCCACCCCGATGCCGTCGACGCCCGCCGACATGATGCCGCCGGCGTAACCCGCGCCTTCTCCGGCCGGGTACAGGCCCTGCACGTTCAGGCTCTGCAGGTCACGGCCACGCGTGATGCGCAGGGGTGACGACGTGCGGGTCTCGACGCCGGTCAGCACCGCGTCTGGCATCGAGAAGCCCTTGATCTGGCGCTCGAAGGCCGGCAGCGCTTCACGGATGGCGTCGAGCACGTAGCCGGGCAGGCTGGAGCGCTTCGGGTCGGCCAGGTCGGTGAGCAACACGCCGGGCTTGTAGGAAGGTTCCACGCTGCCCAGCACCGCGCTCTTCTGGCGCTTGACGAAGTCACCCAGGAGCTGCCCGGGGGCCCGGTAGCCGCCGCCGCCGAGTTCGTAGGCGCGGCTTTCCCACCGGCGCTGGAAGGCCACGCCGTCGAGCGGGTTCACGGGGCCTTCATGCAGGCCGTCCTGGCGGTAGTCGGCCGGGTTGATGCCCACCACGATGCCGGCGTTGGCGTTGCGTTCGTTGCGGCTGTACTGGCTCATGCCGTTGGTGACGACACGCTCTTCTTCCGAGGTGGCGGCCACCACCGTGCCGCCCGGGCACATGCAGAAGCTGTAGACGCCGCGGCCGTTCTTCGCGTGGTGCACCAGCTTGTAGTCGGCCGCGCCCAGGATGGGGTGGCCGGCGCTGGGGCCGAAGCGTGCGCGGTCGATCAGGCCCTGCGGGTGTTCGACGCGGAAGCCCACCGAGAAGGGCTTGGGCTCCATGAAGACACCGCGCCGCTGCAGCATGGCGAAGGTGTCGCGGGCGCTGTGGCCCAGGGCCAGCACGACGTGGTCGGCGTCGATCTGCTCGCCGCTGGCCAGCGTCAGCCCGCGGATGTGCCGGGTCGCAGGCGCCCCGCCCTGCGACGGCCCGTCCTCGATCAGCACGTCCGTCACCTGCTGCTGGAATCGCACCTCGCCGCCCAGCGCCTCGATGTCGGCACGCAGCTTCTCGACCATGCCCACGAGCCGGAAGGTGCCGATGTGCGGCTTGGCCACGAACAGGATCTCTTCCGGCGCACCGGCCCTGACGAATTCGGTGAGCACCTTGCGCGTGAGGTGGCGCGGGTCGGAAATCTGGCTCCAGAGCTTGCCGTCGCTGAAGGTGCCGGCGCCACCTTCACCGAACTGCACGTTCGACTCGGGGTTCAGCACGCCCTGGCGCCACAGGCCCCAGGTGTCTTTCGTTCGCTCACGCACCGGCTTGCCGCGTTCCAGCACGATGGGCCGCAGCCCCATCTGCGCCAGGATCAGCGCCGCGAAGATGCCGCAGGGGCCGAAACCGATGACCACGGGGCGTGGCCTGGCGGCAGCGTGGAAGTCGGCGGGCGCGTGGCCGACAAACATGTAGCGCGTGTCGGGCGTCGGGCGCACATGGGTGTCGCCGGCAAAACGCGCGAGTACGTCGGCTTCACCCTCGACCTCGCAGTCGATGCTGTAGCTCAGCACGATGGCCGTCTTCTTGCGTGCGTCCCACGCGCGGCGGAAGACGGTGAAGCGTTTCAGTGCCGTGTCGGGGATGCCCAGACGCGACAAGACCGCCGCGCGCAGCGCGGGTTCCGCGTGGTCCAGCGGCAGACGGAGTTCGGTGATGCGCAGCATCGGTGCGCGCTACGGCGCCGGAAGGTGCGCGGGCGCGCCGCAGCGCGCCCGGCAGTGGGTGCAGCGGCCCCCAGGGGGCCGGCACCTGCGGCTCTCAGCCGCCCTTCTTCGGGCGCTTGCCGGGATTCTTCTTGCTGCGTGTGTGCACGCCGCGCTCCAGGCTGCGCTTCTGGCCCTTGTGCACGGTCACCGTCACGCCCTTGGGGGCGGGCGGGCGGGGGTGGCGCGGGCGTCGGCTTCGGTTCTGATCTTGTTGGCCATGGAATGGCTCCGAAAATGTGGGGTCGAACCCGCGATTAGGCCACAGCTTGGACGGCGACCCGGTTCGGCGGGTTGTCGCCGGCCTGCCGGTGCGCATTGCGGCGCGAGGCCGACGCTGCGATAGTGCCCCGCACGCCGACCTTTCGCGACCATGCCCTTTCAACACACCCTCGGTGGCCGCGTGCACCGTTTCGACGACCTGAAGACGCTGCTGGCGCGCGCCACGCCGCTGCGTTCTGGCGACCAGCTCGCCGGCATCGCCGCCGAGACGGCCGAAGAACGCATGGCCGCGAAGCTGGCCCTGGCCGAACTTCCGCTGGCGCACTTCCTGAACGAGGCCGTGGTGCCCTACGAGGCCGACGAGGTCACGCGGCTGATCATCGACAGCCACGACGCGGCAGCTTTCTCGCCGGTGGCCCACCTGACCGTCGGCGACTTCCGCGACTGGCTGCTGGGCGACGCCGCCAGCCCCGCCGCGCTGCGTGCGCTGGCCCCGGGGCTGCTGCCCGAGATGGCCGCGGCCGTCAGCAAGCTGATGCGGGTGCAGGACCTGATGCTGGTGGCCAAGAAGTGCCAGGTCACCACCGCCTTGCGCAACACCATCGGTTTGCCCGGCTGCCTGGCCGTGCGCCTGCAGC
>JAURZK010000128.1 GCA_030653505.1 Rubrivivax sp. | reverse complement strand
TTCGTGAACTGACTTGCCGCATCCTGTTTGAGCGCAGTGAGCGCAGCGAACGAAGCGAGTTATGCGGCACGCCCTCGAGGCGAGCAGCGCAGGGCAGCCTGAGCGAAGCGAAGGCCGCCACAGTCGGCGACGCCGCCGGGTGCCGCCTGCCGCAGCCCGCGCACATCCTCGAACGCGCGAAGCAGACGCACGCGAACGACAGCAACGGGCCGAAGGCAGTCGATGGCGACCGCGGATCATGCGCCGATTCGGGCCCGCTGCGCTGACGCTGCGATCCCCGCGACGATGAGCGCAAACGCCAGTGCGTGGTAGGGCCGTGGTGCCTCGCCCAGCACCAGCGCCGACAGCACCGCCGCGAACAGCGGCGTGAGGTTGGCGAAGAAGGCGGCCAACGCCGGCCCGCCCTGCGCGACGGCCAGGCCCCAGGCACGGTAGGCGACGATGGACGCACCGACCGAGACATAGAGCAGTGCGCCCACCACCGCCCAACTCCATGAGACAGGTGCGGCGCCCGCCACCTGCTCGCCGGCGGCGAAGAGGCCGGCCGGCACCAGCCCGAAGATCACCTGCAAGAGCAGCAAACCTGCCCAGTCCCAGCCTTCGTCGGCGCGCGGGCGGGCGTCGCCGGCCATGTGCGCCGGCGGTCGCACGAGCAGCCAGCTGTACACGGCCCAGCCGATGGCCGCGGCCAACACCAGCAGGTCGCCGATCACGAACTGCACCTGCAGCAGCGTCTGCAGCGAGCCACGGCCGAGCACGACGGCCACGCCGGCCAGGCTGAGTGCGGCGCCCAGCAGCTGGCGCGGCCGTGGGTGCTCCCCGAAAAAGAGCGCCCCGATGACCAACATCCACACCGGCGTGCTCGAAGCCACCAGCGTCACGTTCATCGGCGTCGAGCTCACCAGCGCGGCGTACTGCAGCGCGTTGTACAGGCCCACGCTGAGCAGCCCGATGACGAGCAGGTAGCGCCAGCGCGCCGCCACACGCTGCCAGGGCACCAGCACGCGCCAGGCCAGCGGCAGCAGGATCAGCAGCACCAGCACCCAGCGCAGGAAGTTCAGCGTCAGTGGCGGCACCTGGCCGGCCATCAGGCGGCCGACGATGGCGTTGCCGGCCCACATCAGCGGCGGCAGCGTCATCAGCAGGGCCAGGCGCGGCGTCAGCGTCATGCGGTGGCCGGGCGCCAGGCACCGCAGTTCCAGCATTGCTCGAAGGGGCCCTCGACGATCTCCCCGCATCCCGTGCAGTGCCAGCGCTGCTCGGGCGCCGCCTGCCACTCGGCCAGCAGCGCCAGCGCGCCGGCATGGTCGGCGTCGTCGTCGACCCAGACCTCGGGCAGGCACTGGTCGGGCGGCAGCTCGCCGGCGATGCTGCTGGTGTAGGCGCGCTGCACCCGCGCCGGCATGCCGGCGCCGCTGAGCTGGTCGGCCCACAGCGTGGCCAGTACGAGGTTGGGGGCTTGCAGCAGGCGTCTCATGGGGCGCGCGATGTTGCCACGCCGGCGCCGCCAACGCCCGCAGCGCCCTGCACGCTGCGGCACCGCGGCCTTTGCCTTACGCTCGTGGCCCCGTCCGCCAACCCGACCCGAGGAGTACCCGTGCCCCGTGCCATCCAGATCGCCGCCTTCGGCGGCCCCGAACAGCTGCAACTCGTCGACGTCGCGGTGGGCGAGCCCGGCCCCGGCGAGATCCGCATCCGCCACCAGGCCTGCGGCCTGAACTTCATCGACGTCTACCAGCGCACCGGGCTCTACGCCAACCCGCTGCCGCTGACGCTGGGCATGGAAGGCGCCGGCATCGTCGAGGCGGTGGGCACGGGCGTCACCCACCTCGCCGCGGGTGACCGCGCCGCCTACGCCAGCCAGCCGCCGGGCGCCTATTGCGAAGTTCGCGTGATGCCGGCCAAGTGCGTGGTGCGCCTGCCCGACGCGATCGATTTCGACACTGCCGCCGGCATGATGCTCAAGGGCCTGACGGCGCAATACCTGCTGAAGAAAACACGCCCGGTGGAAGGCCTGGAGCCGGGTGACTTCGTGCTCTTCCACGCCGCGGCCGGCGGTGTGGGGCTGATTGCCTGCCAGTGGGCCAAGGCGCTGGGCCTGCAGCTCATCGGCACCGCCGGCAGTGCTGCCAAGTGCGCGCTGGCGCTGGAGCACGGCGCGGCGTTTGCCATCGACTACAGCCGCGAAGACTTCGTCGCGCGGTTCAAGGACATCACCGGCGGCAAGGGTGTCAAGGTGGTCTACGACTCGGTGGGCAAAGACACCTTCGACAAGAGCCTGGACTGCCTGCGCCCCTTCGGCCTGATGGCCGCCTTCGGCAACGCCAGCGGCCCGGTGCCGCCCTTTGCCCCCGGTGCCCTGGGCCCCAAGGGCAGCCTCTACCTGACGCGGCAGACGCTGTTCAGCCACATCGCCACGCGCGAGTCGACGCAGGCCATGGCCGACGACCTGTTCGACGTGGTGGGCAGCGGTGCGGTGAAGATCCGCATCGACCAGCGTTTCCCGCTGGCGCAGGCGGCCGAGGCGCACCGGGCGCTGGAAGCACGCAAGACGACGGGGTCCACCATCCTCCTGCCTTGAAAAACAGAAACGCCGCTTCGGTCGCGGCGTTCTGTCGTGCGGCGGCGCTGTGCGCGCCGCACGCTCAGCGCGCGCTGAACTGGTAGTCGGTCTTGGCCTTGCTGCGCAGCTCTTCCTGGTAGGCCTGCAGGCGGGCCTGCTCCAGACGCTGCTTGATCTGCGCCTTGACGTCGTCGAAGCCAGGGAAGGTGGCTTCACGCGTGTCTTCCAGGCGGATGACGTGGTAGCCGAACTGGCTCTTCACTGGCGCCTCGGTCAGCTCGCCCTTCTTCAGCTTCTGCAGCGCGCTGCTGAACTCGGGCACGTAGCTCTCGGGCTTGGCAAAGTCGAGGTCACCGCCGTTTTCGGCCGAGCCGGTGTCCTTGCTGCTCTTCTTGGCCAGGTCCTCGAACTTCGCGCCGCCCTTGATCTGGACGATGAGGGCCTTGGCGTCGTCTTCCTTGTCGACCAGGATGTGGCGCGCGCGGTATTCGGTGCCCGTGGCCTGGGCCTTGAACTTGTCGTACTCGACCTTGGCGGCCTCGTCGGTGACGGGGTTCTTCTTGCGGTAGTCGTCGAACAGTTCGCGGATCAGGATGCTCTCGCGGGCCAGCGCCATCTGCGCGGCCACGTCCTTGCTGGCACCGATGCCCTTGCGCGTGGCTTCCTGGACGAAGATCTCGCGCAGCACGACCTGGTCGCGGGCCTGCGTCTCCAGTTCAGGCGTGACGGGCTGCCCGGCGCGAGTGGCCTGCTGCACCAGCGTGTCGACACGCGCCTTGGGCACGGCCTTGCCGTTGACGGTGGTCAGGTTCTGGGCCATGGCGGCCAGCGGCGTGGTCGTGGCAGCGACCAGGGCGGCAGCGGCCAGGACGAAGGCCGCGCGCGCGGCAGGAGTCTTCAGCTTCATGGGCAGGAGGGCTTTCGGGGGGAAGGGGGTGGCGCCCGCAGGGGCGACGGTGGGCTCGTGAGGCGCCGTGTAGGAGCGTCGGCGCGTGAAAATGGTTCATTCGGGGTTCAGTCCTCGCCCGGCGCCTTGGCCACGATGGCCAGCGCGTGCACACCCTGCTCGGCCAACGGACCCAAAGAATCATACACAAGGCGGTGCCGCGCCACCCGGTTCAGGCCGGTGAAGCGCGCGCTGGTCAGCGCCACGCTGAAGTGCCGGCCCTCGCGTGCCCCGGCGTGGCCGGCATGTTGGTGACTGTCGTCGTTGACCTGTATGGCCAGCGGTGCCAGCGCGGCGCGCAACAGGGTTTCGATCTTTTCGGTGTTCATGCCGGGTCAGCCTTGAAGTCGATGGCGGCCGAGTTGATGCAGAAACGCTCTCCGGTGGGCTCGGGACCATCCTCGAAGACATGGCCGAGGTGGCTGCCGCACTTGTTGCAGCGCACCTCGACGCGCACCATGCCGTGGCTGGCGTCGACGACACGCTCCACCACCTCGCTGTTCACCGGCTGCCAGTAGCTCGGCCAGCCGCAGCCGGCGTCGAACTTGGTCGCGCTCTCGAACAGCAGCGTGCCGCAGCCCACGCAGTGGTAGTGGCCGGCGTGGAAGTGGTCCCAGTACTTGCCGGTGAAGGCGCGTTCGGTGTCGGCTTGGCGCGCCACGCGGTACTGCACGGGGTCGAGCTCGGCGCGCCATTCGGCGTCGCTCTTGCGCACCGGGTAGCGGGCGTCGTCGTGGGGGTGGGGTTCGGCGTCTCTCATCGCCCGATTGTCCGCTGCCGCCGGGCCGGCGACCCGGCGCCGGGGTCTTGCCCCTGTCGCGCGGGCGACAGCGGCTTCGGGGTAGTCCCTGTGCGCGAGGGGGCAAGCGCTTGGGCACACTTCGCCGGGTTCGACAAAACCATTCCAGGAGACGACAAATGATGCACCGCAAGACGACCTTGGCCCTGCTGATCGGCGGCGCAGTGGCGCTGACGGGGGGCGCCGCGCTGGCCCAGAAGGGCGAGACCGTGAAGATCGCGTGGATCGACGCACTCACCGGTCTGACCGCAGCCACCGGCCAGAACCAGCTCAAGGGCTTCCAGTTCCTGGCCGAACGTTTCAGCCAGGCCAACTCGGCGGGCGTGAAGTTCCAGATCGTGTCCTTCGACAACAAGCTCAGCCCGCAGGAGACGGTGAACGCGCTGCAGGCCGCCATCGACCAGGGCATACGCTACGTCGCCCAGGGCACGGGCACCGGGCCGGCCACGGCCATCATCGACTTCCTGAACAAGTACAACGAGCGCAACCCGGGCAAGGAGGTGCTGTTCCTGAACTACGCCGCCGTCGACCCCGCGCTGACCAACGAGAAGTGCAGCTTCTGGCACTTCCGCCTCGACGCCGACACCTCGATGAAGATGGAGGCGCTGACGACCTTCATGAAGGACCAGGCCGACGTCAAGAAGGTCTACCTGATCAACCAGAACTACGCCCACGGCCACCAGGTGGCGAAGTACGCGAAGGAGAACCTGGCGCGCAAGCGGCCCGACGTGCAGATCGTCGGCGAAGACCTCACGCCGCTGGCGCAGACGCGCGACTTCGCGCCCTACATCGCCAAGATCAAGGCCAGCGGTGCCGACACCGTGATCACCGGCAACTGGTCGTCTGACCTGACCCTGCTCGTCAAGGCGGCCAACGACGGCGGACTCAACGCCAAGTTCTATACCTACTACGCGCCGGTCAGCGGCACGCCCACGGCGATGGGTGCCAATGCCGCCGGCCGTGTCTATGCGGTGGGCGTGATGCCCTACGAGGCGCCCGCCGGCCGCAAGCTGATGGACGAGTACAAGGCCAAGTTCAAGGACGACTTCTACACGGCGCAGATCTACAACGCCTACACGCTGCTCTCGGCGGCGATGACCAAGGCCAAGAGCACGGAACCGGTCAAGGTGGCCGCCGCGCTCGAAGGCCTGGAAGTCAACAGCCTGAGCGGCGCGGTGACGATGCGCAAGTCCGACCACCAACTGCAGCAGACGGTCTACATCTCGCAGTGGCAGAAGGCCGGCGCCAAGCCCTACGACTACAGCGTCGAGAACACGGGCTACAACTTCCGCACGGTGAAGACCTTCGAGCCCTATGTCGCCAGCACGCCCACCTCGTGCCAGATGAAGCGGCCCGCAGGCCTTTGAGGCCAGCCGTGGCCGCCGGGGCCCTGGGGCGCTTGCGCCGCAGGGCCCTTTGTTCACGCGCCGCACGCACCCCCTGTCTCGCCTGACCGCCTGTGGACCAGCTGCTCATCAACGTCCTGAACGGCATCAGCGCCGGGCTGCTGCTGTTCATGCTGAGCTCGGGGCTGACGCTGATCTTCAGCATGATGGGCGTGCTGAATTTCGCCCATGCCAGCTTCTACATGGTCGGCGCCTACATCGCCTACTCGCTGACGCGCGTGGTCGGCTTCTGGCCGGCGCTGTTCGTCGCACCGCTGCTGGTCGGGGCCCTGGGCGCACTGTTCGAACGCACGGCGCTGCGCCGCGTGCACAAGTTCGGCCACGTGCCGGAACTGCTGATCACCTTCGGCCTGTCCTTCGTCATGCTCGAGGTGACGAAGCTCATCTGGGGCCTGTCGTCGGTGCCCTTTGCGCCGCCGCCGCTGCTGCAGGGCGCGGCCTTCACGGTGGTGCAGTCGGCGGCAGACGGACTGAGCCTGGTCTGGGGCGCAGCACCCGCCGCAGTGTGTGCGTCGAGCGAGGCCGCCGTGGTGCACTGTTCCACCTTCCCGGCCACGCGCTTCTTCATGATGGTGGTGGCGCTGGTGATGCTGGTGGCGCTGTGGGGGCTGCTCACGCGCACGCGCATCGGCCTTGTCATCCAGGCCGCGCTGACGCACCCCGAAATGGTCGAGGCGCTGGGCCACAACGTGCCACGCGTGTTCATGCTGGTCTTTGGCAGTGGCTGCGGCCTGGCCGGGCTGGCCGGCGTGATCGGCGGCATGACCTTCGTCACCGAGCCTTCGATGGCGGCCATCGTCGGCTCGATCATCTTTGTCGTCGTCGTCGTCGGCGGCATGGGTTCGCTGGCCGGCGCCTTCGTTGCCTCTCTGCTCATCGGGCTGCTGCAAACGCTGCCGCTGACGGTCGACAAGTCACTGGTCGACCTGCTGCGCACGCTGGGCTGGGTCTTCAAGCCCGGCGACTTCGGCTACCCGATCCTGAAGGTGACGCTGGCCCAGGCCGCACCGATCCTGCCCTATCTGCTGCTCGTGCTGATCCTGATCTTCAGGCCCAAGGGCCTGTTGGGCACCCGCGAAGGCTGAGGATGGACATGAGACAAGACCTGCGTCTTGGTGAATGCCTGACGAAGAGCCGGAGCCTCTGGCTCCGGCCCGGCCTGGAAGGCTGATCCGGTGAAGAAACGCAACCGCCACGCCACGCGCCCGCACTACCGTTTCAAGCCCTGGAACGTCGGTCGCTGGGTGTTGTGGGGGCTGTTTGCGCTGGTGCTGGTGCTGGCGCCCAAGCTCTGGTCTTCGGGCTTTGCGCTGACCATGCTGTCGCAGATGGGCATCGCCATCATCGCCTGTCTGGCCTACAACATCCTGCTGGGCCAGGGCGGCATGCTCAGCTTCGGGCATGCGGTCTACACCGGGCTGGGCTCGTTTCTCGCCATCCACACGCTGAACATGGTGGGCAATGGCCAGCTGGCGCTGCCCGTGAGCCTGGTGCCGCTGGCGGGCGCGGCGGGTGGGCTCTTCTTCGCCGCGCTGCTGGGCTACGTGACGACGAAGAAGGCCGGCACCCCCTTCGCGATGATCACGCTGGGCATAGGCGAACTGGTGTGGTCGATGTCGCTGATGCTGCCCGAGTTCTTCGGCGGCGAAGGCGGCATCAGCAGCAACCGCGTGGTGGGCGAAGCTGTCTGGGGCATCAGCTTCGGGCCGCAGATCCAGGTCTACTACCTCATCGCCATCTACTGCTTCGTCTGCACGGCGCTGATGTTCGCCTTCACGCGCACGCCGCTGGGCCGTCTGCTCAACGCCGTGCGCGACAACCCCGAGCGCGTGGAGTTCATCGGCTACAGCACGCAGCGTGTGCGCTACATGGCCTTCATGGCCTCGGGCCTGTTCTCGGGCGCGGCCGGCGGGCTGGCGGCGATCAACTTCGAGCTCGTCACCGCCGAGGTGGTGGGTGCGGGGCGTTCGGGCGCCTACCTGCTCTTCGTCTTCCTCGGCGGCGCGGGCTTCTTCTTCGGCCCCATCATCGGTGCCGTGCTGATGGTGGTGGCGCTGGTGCTGCTGTCCGAGCTGACGCAGGCCTGGCTGCTCTACCTGGGGCTGATCTTCGTCTTCATGGTGATGTACGCGCCCGGGGGCATCAGCAGTCTGCTCATGATGAACCTGCGTGTGGCGGCGTTCGGCAAACTGCGGCCGCTGCTCGCGTCCTACATCGCGCTGGCCGGCACGGCGCTGACCATCCTGGTCGGCGCGGGCGCGATGGCCGAGATGGTCTACCACCTGCAGCTCAACGAGGCGCTGGGCCCGGAGCTGAAGTTCATGGGCGCGACGCTGAACGCCAAGGGCCTGGACAGCTGGTTCGGTGCCGTCTTCGTGCTGCTGGTGGGCTTGGCGCTGTTCGAGTTGGTGCGACGCCACTTCGTGCTGCAGTGGGGCAGCACGCAGGAAGAGATCGAGCGCGAGATCAAGCGCCGGGAAACCGCGCTGTGAGCGGCGCCGTGAGCAGCACGCCCGAGTTCGCGCTGGAACTGCGCGACGTGCGCAAGAGCTTCGGCAAGACCGAGATCATCCGCGGCACCAGCCTGGCCGTGAAACCCGGTGAACGTGTGGCGGTGATCGGCCCCAACGGCGCCGGCAAGAGCACGCTGTTCAACCTGGTCAGCGGGCGCTTCGGCCTGACGTCGGGCGAGATCCATCTGAACGGGCGCAGGATCGACGGCCTTAGACCCTTCGAGATCAACCGCCTGGGCCTGGCGCGCAGTTTCCAGGTCAGCAACCTCTTCAACCGCCTGAGCGTGTTCGAGAACCTGCGCTGCGCCGTGCTGTGGAGCCTGGGCTACCGCTATGCGTTCTGGAAGTTCCTGGCCGAGCTGCACGATGCCAACGACCGCGCCGAAGAGGTGCTGGACATGATCAAGCTGCACAAGCGGCGCGACGTGCTGGCGATGAACCTCACCTACGCCGAGCAGCGCGCGCTGGAGATCGGCATCACCATCGCAGGCGGTGCCAGCGTGGTGCTGCTCGACGAGCCCACCGCCGGCATGAGCCGCAGCGAGACGGCGCGCTTCGTCAACCTGATCCGCGAGGTGACGGTGGGCAAGACCTTGCTGACGGTCGAGCACGACATGGGCGTCGTCTTCGGCCTGGCCGACAAGATCGCTGTGCTGGTCTATGGCGAGGTGATTGCCTTCGACACGCCCGAGAAGGTGCGCGCCGACGAGCGCGTCAAGGAGGCCTACCTGGGCTCGATGCTGACCGATGCCCCAGGCGAGGGACGGTCATGACGACCCCCGATCTCACTTCGTTCGATACCCCCCGAGGGGGCCACTGATGACCATGCTCGCACTCAAGGACGTGCACGCCTACTACGGCAAGAGCCACGTGCTGCACGGCGTGCACTTCGAGGTGCCGGCCGGCGAGATCGTCGCGCTGCTGGGGCGCAACGGCTCGGGGCGCAGCACCACGGTGAAGGCCATCATGGGCCTGGTGGACGGCACGGGCTCGGTGCGCTTCAAGGGCGCCGAGCTGATGGGCCGCAAGGCCTTCGAGGTCGCGCTGTCGGGCATCGGCTACGTGCCCGAGAGCCGCGACATCTTCCCCACGCTCACCGTGCACCAGAACCTGCAACTGGGCTGCAAGCGCGGCGCGAAGCAGTCGAGATGGGGCTTCGACGACATGTACACGTTGTTCCCGCGGCTGAAGGAACGCCAGCACACGGAAGCTGGCGTGCTCTCGGGCGGCGAGCAGCAGATGCTGACGCTGTGCCGCACGCTGATGGGCGACCCTGAACTGATCATGGTCGACGAGCCCACCGAAGGCCTGGCGCCGAAGATCGTCGAACTGGTGGCCGGTTATCTGCGCGAACTGAAGCGCCGCGGCATCAGCGTGCTGCTGGTCGAGCAGAAGCTGACCATCGCGATGGAGGTGGCCGACCGCTGCCTGGTGATGGGCCACGGCCAGATCGTCTTCGAGGGCACGCCCGCCGAGCTGCGCGCCAATGCCTACATCCGCAAAGAGTGGCTCGAGGTGTGAACGTACGCCCCCAGGTTTGTCGCTTCGCGCCTTAGCCACCCCCCGCGGGGGGCGAGCTGGACGAAGAACAGTCCCTGCGGACTGTTCTTCGCCTGCGAGCGCCAGCGGCGTCCTCGCTGCTGGCTCTTGCTGCGGCCCGGCGAAGCCGGTTCCGCGCAAGGCCTTGGTGAATGCGGTCGCTGCCCATAGGGCCGCCCAAACCCTAGAATCGAACGACCGTTCTTTTCCGCCAGACCGAAGGAGTCACCAGCATGGGTGTCCAGTACGAAGTTCGCGGCCCCGTGGCCGTGCTGACCCTCGACAACCCGCCCGTCAACGGCCTGGGTCACGACACACGCGTGGCACTGGCAGCCGGCGTCGAGCGTGCGGTGGCCGATGCCGCGGTGACGGCGCTGGTCATCACCGGTGCCGGCAAGGCGTTTTCCGGCGGCGCCGACATCAAGGAGTTCGGCTCGCCCAAGGCGATGGCCGAGCCCAACCTGCTGTCGCTGATCGGGCTGCTGGAAAGCTGCTCCAAGCCCGTGGTGGCCGCCATCCACAGCGTGTGCATGGGCGGCGGGCTGGAACTTGCCCTGGGTGCGCATTACCGCGTCGCCGCGCCTGGCGCGAACGTGGCCTTGCCCGAGGTCAAGCTGGGGCTGCTGCCGGGTGCGGGTGGCACGCAGCGCCTGCCGCGCGTGATCGACGTGGAGACGGCGCTGAACATGATCGTCAGTGGCGAGCCGGTCAAGAGCGAAGTGCTGGCCGGCATCCCTGGGCAGAAGCTGTTCCACAAGCTCATCGACGGCAACCTGCTCGAAGGCGCCTGCCTGTTCGCGGCCGAAGTCGGCGCGAAGCCCGGCCCGCACCCGCGTGTGCGCGACCTGAAGGCCCGCCATGCCAACGCCGACGCCTTCTTCGGCTTCGCGCGCAACATGGTCAAGGGAATGGCGAAGAACTTCCCGGCGCCGCCCAAGTGCGTCGACGCCGTCGAAGCCGCCGTCAAGCGCAGCTTCGACGACGGCATGCGCTTCGAGCGCGAGACCTTCGTCTCGCTGATGTTCACGCCCGAAAGCAAGGCGCTGCGCCACGCCTTCTTTGGTGAACGTGCGGCAGCAAAGATTCCCGACGTGCCCGAGGACACGCCCAAGCGCCCCATCGCCAAGGTCGCCGTCATCGGCGCCGGCACCATGGGTGGCGGCATCACGATGAACTTCCTCAACGCCGGCATCCCGGTGGTGATGCTGGAGATGAAGACCGAGGCGCTGGAGCGCGGCGTGGCCACCATCCGCAAGAACTACGACGCGCAGGTGAAGAAGGGCAAGCTCAAGCAGGACAAGCTTGACGCACGAATGGCCCTGCTGAGCACCACGCTGGACTACGGGGCCATCGCCGATGCCGACATGGTGATCGAAGCCGTGTTCGAGGAGATGGGCGTCAAGGAGAAAGTCTTCAAGACGTTGGACGACGTGATGAAGCCCGGCGCCATCCTGGCCACCAACACCAGCACGCTGGACGTCAACGTCATCGCAGGTTTCACGAAGCGCCCGCAGGACGTCATCGGCACCCACTTCTTCAGCCCCGCCAACGTGATGAAGCTGCTGGAGGTGGTGCGCGGCCAGCACACCGCCAAGGACGTGCTGGCCACCGTGATGGCGCTGGTCAAGACCATCCGCAAGACGGCGGTGGTCAGCGGCGTCTGCGACGGCTTCATCGGCAACCGCATGATCGAGCAGTACGGCCGCCAGGGCGGCTTCCTGCTCGAAGAGGGCTGTACGCCCGAGCAGGTGGACAAGGCCATCGAGAAGTGGGGCATGGCGATGGGGCCCTTCCGCATGGGCGACCTGGCCGGCAACGACATCGGCTGGGCCATCCGCAAGCGGCGCTACGTCGAGAAGCCGCACATGCGCTACAGCAAGACCGCCGATCTGCTGTGCGAGATGGGGCGTTACGGCCAGAAGACCGGCGCCGGCTGGTACGACTACGCCGCCGGCAAGCGCGACGCCATCCCTTCGCAGGCCGTCGTCGACATGATCGAGAAGCACCGCGCAGATCTGGGCATCACGCCGCGCAAGATCGGCGACGAGGAGATCGTGCACCGCCTGGTCTACGCGCTGGTCAACGAGGGTGCGAAGATCCTGGACGAGGGCATTGCCAGCAAGGCCAGCGACATCGACATGGTTTACCTCACCGGCTACGGCTTCCCGCTCTTCCGCGGCGGGCCGATGTGTTATGCCGACCAGCAGGGCCTGTTCAACGTCGTGCAGACGATGAAGCGTTTTGCCGCCAACCCGCTGGACGACGCCACCTTCTGGCAACCGGCGCCGCTGCTGGCCCGGCTCGCGGCCGAAGGCCGGTCGTTCACCTGATCCACTTCACCTGAGCGCCGGAAGGTAGCCCACACCATGAGCCAAGCCGTCATCGTCTCCACCGCCCGCACGCCGCTGTGCAAGAGCTGGAAGGGCGCCTTCAACATGACCCACGGTGCCACGCTGGGTGGCCATGCCGTGAAGGCTGCCGTCGAACGCGCCGGCATCGAGCCCGGCGAGGTCGACGACGTCGTCATGGGCTGCGCCAACCCCGAAGGTGCCACCGGCGCCAACATCGCGCGCCAGATCGCGCTGCGCGCCGGGCTGCCCATCACCACCAGCGGCGTCACCGTCAACCGCTTCTGCAGCAGTGGTCTGCAGACCATTGCGATGGCGGCGCAGCGCATCATCGCCGGCGAGGCCGACATCTTCGTCGCCGGCGGTGTCGAGAGCATTTCCTGCGTGCAGCAGGAGATGAACCGGCACATGATCGCCGACCCCTGGCTCGTCGAGCACAAGCCGACGATCTACTGGAACATGCTGCAGACCGCCGAGCAGGTGGCCCAGCGTTACGGCATTCCCCGCGAACGCAAGGACCACTACGGCGCCGGCAGCCAGCAGAAGGCCAGCGCGGCGCTCGAAGCGGGGCTGTTCAAGGCCGAGATCGCGCCCATCACCGTGACCATGGGCGTGGCCGACACCACGCTCGGGCTGCGCAGCCGGCCCGTGACGGTGGAGAACGACGAAGGCATACGCGCCGGCACGACCTATGAGGCCATCTGCGGCATCCGCCCGGCAGTGCCCGGCGGTGTCATCGCCGCCGGCAATGCCAGCCAGTTCAGCGACGGTGCCGGCGCCTGCGTCGTGATGCACGAGGCCGTGGCGCAGCGCAAGGGCCTGCAGCCGCTGGGCCGTTTCCTCGGCTTCGCAGTGGCCGGTTGCGAGCCCGACGAGATGGGCATCGGCCCGGTGTTCGCGGTGCCGAAGGTGCTCAAGCGCCTGGGGCTGACCGTGGCCGACATCGACCTCTGGGAACTCAACGAGGCTTTTGCCGTGCAGGTGCTGTACTGCGCCGACCGCCTGGGCATCCCGATGGACCGGCTGAACGTCAACGGGGGCGCCATCGCGGTGGGCCACCCCTACGGTGTCAGCGGCCAGCGCCTGACGGGCCACGCACTCATCGAAGGCAAGCGGCGCGGCGCCAAGCGCGTCTGCGTGACGATGTGCATCGGCGGCGGCATGGGGGCGGCCGGCGTCTTCGAGGTGCTGTGATGCCGCTGCGGCGGGCAGGGCCCGGTTGCCCGGGCGCCTTGCAGGTCGTCAGGCAGGTTGTCAGGCAGGTTGTCAGGCAGGTTGTCTGGCAGGGCGACTGAGGGCGCCCCGTGGACCACGACCTCGACACGCTGCGTGCCTTCTTCGCCCGTTCTCCCTTCATGGTCGACCTGGGCGCTGAGCCCGTCGCCGGCGCGCCCGGCCACGTCACCGCGCTGCTTTCACTGGCCCACCGCCACCGGCAGCACACGGGGCAGGCGCATGCCGGCGTGATGGCGACGCTGGCCGACCACACGATGGGCACCGCAGCGCAGACGCTGGCCGCCGACGGCGTCTGGGCCATCACCGCCGAACTGAAGACCAGCCTGCTGCGTCCGGGTGTCGGTGAACGCCTGGTCTGCGAGGCCTGGGTGCTGAAGGCCGGCCGCACGCTCAGCTTCACCGAGGCCGAGGTGTATGCCGAGGGCCCTGGGCCGCGCACGCTGGTGATGAAGGCATCGGCCACGATGGCGATGGTCGCGGTGCGCGACTGAGCGCCGTGTCCGCGCGCCACGCTCGATGCTCTGCTGCCCAACGCACGCCGCGAGCTGACCGCATCGCGGCGTGCCGTGCGTCGCTGCCGCGGTGATGCACGACCGGTGGTTCTGACAAACTCGCGCCCGTGAAACCCGCCACTGTCGAAGTCTGGATCTGGGTGTTGATCTACGGCGGCCTGTTCGGCGTCGCCGTGGGTGTGTTCACGCTGCGCGGTGGAGCGTCCGCGCTGGGCTGGACACTCGTCGCGCTGGGCACAGTCGCCACCGTGGCCGGGGCGGCACTGGTGGCGGTGAGGGCGCGCATGGAACCACCCGACAGCGCGCCACAACGCCGCGTGCCATGACGACCTCTGGGGCAACCCCGATGAGCAGGCACTTCGTCCCCGACGCCGATGAGCCGGTGTTCGCCGAGCCCTGGCAGGCCCACGCCTTCGCGCTGGTGCTGGCGCTGCACCGCCAGGGCCTCTTCACCTGGGCCGAGTGGGCGCAGGCGCTTGCCGAGCAGATCGCCGCCGCGCAGACCACCGGCGACGCCGACGACGGCAGCACCTACTACCGACACTGGCTGGCGGCGCTGGAACACCTGGTGGCCGCCAAGGGCGCCAGCAGCGCAAGCGAGCTCGAGGCCCACCGCCAGGCCTGGGACCACGCTGCCGACCGCACGCCGCACGGCCAGCCCATCGAGTTGCGGCCCGAAGACTTCCGCTGAGCGCCCGGCCCCGCGGCGGCGCAGCGAGCGCGCCTTGGCCCGGGGCTAACATGCGGCGCTGTTTCCATTGGGGGCCACCCGTGAGCACCAAAGTCCTGTTCGGCTTCCACGCCGTCACCGTGCGGCTGAAGACGGCCCCGGCCTCGGTGGCCGAGATCCACGTCGACACCGCACGCCGCGACGCGCGCATGCGCCAGTTCGTCGAGCGCGCTCGCGATGCGGGTGTGCAGATCATCGACAGCGACGACGCACGCCTGGCGCAGCTGTCCGGCACCTCGCGCCACCAGGGCGTGGCGGCGCGTGTCACCGCGCTGCCGCCGCGGCATTCGCTGGACGAGGTGCTCGACGAGGTCGAAGGCCCGCCGCTGCTGCTGGTGCTTGACGGTGTCACCGACCCGCACAACCTGGGCGCCTGCCTGCGCGTGGCCGACGGTGCCGGCGCGCATGCCGTCGTCGCCCCCAAGGACCACGCCGTGGGCCTGAACGCGACGGTGGCCAAGGTGGCCAGCGGCGCGGCCGACACCGTGCCCTACCTGATGGTGACCAACCTCGCGCGCACGCTGGCCGACCTGAAGGACCGCGACATCCGTGTCATCGGCACCAGCGACGACGCTGCGAGCACGCTCTACGACGTCGACCTGACGGGCCCCGTGGCGCTGGTGCTGGGCGCCGAAGGTGCCGGCCTGCGCCAGCTGACGCGCCGCCATTGCGACGAGCTGGTGCGCATCCCCATGGCTGGTGCGGTGGAGAGCCTGAACGTCAGCGTTGCCGCGGGTGTGTGCCTCTACGAAGCGCTGCGCCAGCGGCGCGGCGCCTGAAACCGGCACGCTTGCTGCGTTTTGCCACCACGATGCCCGTCATACAGGTCCGCCACCCGCTCGTGCGCCACAAGGTGGGGCTGCTGCGCCAGGCCGGCCTGCCGACCAAGGACTTCCGGGCGCTGACCAACGAACTCGGCCGCCTGCTGGCCTACGAGGCCACGGCCGACTTCCCGCTGGAAACGACGACCATCGACTGCTGGAGCGGGCCGGCCACCATCGAGCAGGTCGCCGGGCGCAAGCTCACCATCGTGCCCATCCTGCGCGCTGGCCTGGGCATGCTCGACGGTGTGCTCGACATCATGCCCAACGCCAAGGTCAGCGTCGTGGGCCTGTGCCGCAACCACGAAACGCTGCAGCCCGAGCACTACTTCGAACGCCTGGTGGGCCATCTCGAGGAACGCACCGCCGTCATCATCGACCCCATGCTGGCCACCGCCGGCTCGATGATCGCCACCGTGGCCCTGCTGAAGGCCCGCGGCTGCACGGACATACGCGCCCTGGTGCTGGTGGCCGCGCCCGAAGGCGTGCGCGCGCTGGAGGCCGCGCACCCCGACGTGCGCTGCTGGACGGCGGCGGTGGACAGCCACCTCGACGAACGCGGCTACATCATCCCCGGGCTGGGCGACGCCGGCGACAAGATCTTCGGGACGACGTGAGGACGAGAAACCCCGCCTGCGCGGGGTTTTTCGCCTCACGTCGAGGCCGAGCTCTGCGAGGCCCGGAGGACGAGAAACCCCGCCTGCGCGGGGTTTTTCGCCTCACGTCGAGGCCGAGCGCTGCGAGGCCCAACCCCCCTTGCGCTCAGCGCCGGAGCGCCGCGCCCAGGCCGTCGAGGTAAGCCGCGTGGTTGTGGATGTCGTCATGTCCGGCATCGGGCACGGGAAGCCACTCGGCACTGGGCACCAGGGCGCGCAGTCGTTCGCTGTGCTCCGGCGCGATCAGCGTGTCGCGCAGGCCGTGCACCAGCAGCACGCGGCCCTGCAGGCGGCGCAGCGCGTCGTCGGTGCGCAGCGGGTAGCGCAGCACGGCATCCGGCACCCAGGGGTAGTGCTCGTGCGACAGTGCGGCCACGCTCGAGTACGGTGAAACCAGCACCGTCAGCTCGGGCTGCACCTGGGCAGCCAGCGCAGCGGCCAGGCCGCTGCCCAGGGAGCGACCGAAGATCACACGTCTTAGACCGGCGTACTGCGGCGCGACCTGCGCCCATGCGGCGCGCACGTCGGCGTGCAGCTGCGCTTCGCTCTCGATGCGGCCGCTGCTCTTGCCGAAGCCGCGGTAGTCGAGCATGAAGAGGTCGAAGTTCAGCCGCCGGTAGAAGTCGACGTTGATGAACCAGGTCTGCAGGCTGCCGGCGTTGCCGTGCAGGAAGAAGACCACGCCGTCGGGCCGGGGCAGGCGCAGGTGCAGCGCGTTCAGCCGTGCCCCGGGCACGTCGACCCACACTTCGTGCACGTCGGCGCGCTGTTCGTAATGATGCCCGGCCGCCAGCTTCTGCGGGTGGAAGAGCAGCCGCTCCTGACCCCACCAAAGGGCCGCGATGACGGCGGCATACAGGACAAGCACACCCGCCGCCGCGCGCAGCAGGCCGCGCTGCCAGCCGGCGACCTTCACTTCACACCCAGCCCATCACGCCGGCCACGGCACCGACGGCGATGGGCCACAGCGGGCTGAAGGACGTGCGCAGCATGAACACGATGGTGCCCGCCACCAGCACCGCCGTGGCCCAGTTCGGGTGCGTGGGGGCCAGCAGGATCCAGCCCGTGGCCGCCAGCAGCGCCAGCGTCAACGGCGCCATGCCGGTGGTGAAGGCCCGCAGCGCCCTCGACTCGCGGTTGCGCTCGCCCCAGCGCGTGACGCCATAGGCCAGCAGGCTGCTGGGCAGCAGCGTGCCCAGCATGGTGGCGAAGACACCGGCCAGGCCGCCGATGTTGAAGCCGATGATGGCCACGAAAAGCACGTTAGGCCCCGGCGCCGCCTGCGCCAGCGCCACCGAGCCGGTGAACTGCGCGTCGCTGAGCCAGCCGTGCTCACGCACCACGAAGCGCTGCATGTCGGGCGCCGTGGTGATGGCGCCGCCCACCGCCAGCAGCGAGAGCATCGCGAAGTGCGTGAACAGCAGCAGCCAGTCGGCCGGCGACAGCGACAGGCTGCCCACCAGCAGTTCGCGCATCACGGCAGCTTGTGCCAGGCCAGCGCCATCGACACGCTGCCCAGCCCCAGCACCACGGCGGCCAGCGGCCAGCGCAGCACCGCCACGGCCAGCAGCGTGAGGACGACGAAGCCCGCGCACACCGGCACGCCGAGTCGGTTCCTGCGCAGGCCTCCCGCCAGCCGCCAGGCCGTCGACAGCACCAGCCCGGCAGCCACCACCCCCATGCCGCGCAACGCGTCGCCCACCGCAGGCAGCCCCTGCGCCTGCCGCACCGCCACGGCCAGCACCAGCACCAGCAACAGCGGTGCAGCCAGGATGCCGCCGATGGCGGCCAGCGCGCCGCGCCAGCCGAAATGGCGATCGCCGAAGATCAAGGCCATGTTGACGATGTTCGGCCCTGGCAGCACCTGGCTGATGCTCAGCAGTTCCAGAAAGCCCTGCCGGTTGAGCCAGCGTTGGCGTTCCACCAGCTCACGCTGGGCGACCGGGATCACGCCGCCGAAACCCTGCAGCGCCAGGCGGTTGAAGGCCACGAACAGTGCGCGCGTCGATGCCGGCGGCAGCGTCGTTTCGTCGTCGGCGTCCCCCGCACGGCCCCTCGACGACGCAGCTTCGGCGCCGTCCTTCAACGAAGCACCTTCAGCGCTTCGGGGTTCACCAGGTTGGTGGGCTCGTTGTTGATGAAGTTGATGACGTTGCGGAAGGCGGCGCCGAAGTACATCTCGTAGCTGTCCTGCTCGACATAACCGAGGTGCGGTGTGCACACCGCGTTCTCCAGCCGCAGCAGCGGGTGGCCCTGCAGGATGGGTTCGCTCTCGAACACGTCCACCGCGGCCATGCCGGGGCGGCCGCGGTTCAGTGCCGCCACGAGCGCGTTGTCCTCGATGAGTTCGGCGCGCGAAGTGTTGACGATGAGCGCCGTGGGCTTCATGCGACTGAGTGCATCCAGCCGCACGATGCCGCGCGTGGCCTCGTTCAGGCGCAGGTGCAGCGTGAGCACGTCGCTGCGCTCGAAGAAGGCCTCGCAGCTATCGGCCGCGGTATGGCCGTCGGCGATGGCACGGGCGCGCGAGGCCTCGCTGCCCCAAACCTGCACCTGCATGCCGAAAGAGCGGCCGTAACCGGCGACGAGCTGGCCTATCTTGCCGTAGCCCCAGATGCCCAGCGTCTTGCCGCGCAGCACCATGCCGATGGCGAAGTTCGGCGGCATCGAGGCCGTCTTCAGCCCGCTCTGCTGCCAGGCGCCGTGCTTGAGGTTGCCGATGTACTGCGGCAGCCGCCGCATGCTGGCCATGATCAGCGCCCAGGTCAGCTCGGCCGGCGCCACCGGCGAGCCCACGCCTTCGGCCACCGCGATGCCCAGCCGTGTGCAGGCGGCGACATCGACATGCGCGCCGACGCGCCCGGTCTGCGAGATCAGCTTCAGCCGCGGCAGCTTTTCCAGCAGTGCCTTCGGGAACTGGGTGCGTTCGCGGATCAGCACCAGCACGTCGGCATCGCGCAGCCGCACGCTGAGCTGGCCTATGCCCTTGACGGTGTTGGTGAAGACCTTGGCGCTCAGGGGTTCCAGGAGCTTGGCGCATTCGAGCTTGCGCACGGCGTCCTGGTAGTCGTCGAGGATGATGATGTTCATGGGTGGGGTGCAACATTCTGCCCTGTCCGGCGCCGCGTGCCCGCCGGCGCTAGCATGCTCGGCCCTTATCCCCCTGGAGATTCCCGATGAGCCTTTCCATGCATGCGGCCAGCGTGCCCGCCTTCGTCCGCCAGCTCGGCGCCATGCTCACCTGGCTGGACAAGGCGCAGGCGCACGCCGAGGCGCGCAAGTTCAGCCCCGACAACTACCTGGGCCTGCGCATGGCGCCCGACATGCTGCCCTTCACGCGGCAGATCCAGATCGCGGCCGACTTCGCCAAGGGCTGCGTGGCGCGACTGGCCGGCCAGGACGTGCCGAAGTGGGACGACAACGAGGCCTCGTTCGACGAACTGCGTGCACGCATCCGCAAGACGATCGATTACGTGCAGTCGGTGCCCGCGGCGCAGGTCGACGGCAGCGAAGCCCGCGAGATCGTGTTGCAGATGCGTGTCGGCGACCCGCGGCACTACAAGGGCGAGGCCTACCTGATGCAGTACGTGCTGCCGAACTTCTACTTCCACGCCACGACGGCCTACGCCCTGCTGCGCCAGGCGGGGGTGGACGTCGGCAAGCGCGACTTCCTCGGCTAGGCGCAGGACTTCAGCGCGCCGCCGTGCGCGCCTGGCCGGGCGCTGCACCACCGGCCTGCGCCCGCTTCGTCGGGACCGTCTTGGCCGCGACGCGCGGCTTGCCGGCGGCCGGCTTGGCGGCCTGGCGCGTGGCCGGGGCCGCCTGCTTGCGCGCGGCGACCCGCGAGCGCGGCGGTTTGGCTTGCAGCTTCACGACGATGACCTGCCCAGCCCTGAAGCTGGCCTGCGGCGAGACCCCGTTCCACGATGCCACCTGGACGCGGCTGACGCGGTAACGCCGGGCCACGGCGGCCACGCTGTCGCCGCGGCGGCCGGCCTTGAAGCTCACCGTACGCAGCGGGCGGGCCTCGGGCGCCAGCAGCAGGCGCGCGTGGTCGGCGATGTGCTCGGTGACGTCGGCGTCGGACTGTTCGTCGCGCGGCACCAGCAGCGTCGAGCCGGCCTGCACCAGCATGCGCGGCGGGATCTGGTTGACCTCGCGCAGTTCACCTTCGCTCATGCCGATCAGCCGTGCCGCCTCGGCGGGCTGCAGCGTCCTGGGCGCCACCCAGGCCGTCCAGCTGGCCAGCGGGCGTGTGTACACCGACAGCTCGCGCACGAAGCGGTTGGCGTTGTCGTAGGGCAGCAGCACCTGCGGGGTGCCGGCGGCCAGGATCACCGGCTTGTTCATCTGCGGGTTGAGCTGCTGGAAGGCGTCCAGGCTCAGGCCCGCGAGCTCGGCGGCCAGGCCGAGGTCGATGTCGCGCTCGATGGGCACGCTCATGAAGTAGGGGTGGTTCTCCAGCGGTTGCAGCTGCAGCGCGAAGCTCTGTGGCTGGCGAACGATATTCTTCACCGCCTGCAGCTTGGGCACGTATTCGCGCGTTTCCTGCGGCATGCGCAACGCTTCGTAGTGCGTCGGCAGGCCGGCGCGGCGGTTGCGTTCGATGGCGCGCCCCACGTTGCCCTGGCCCCAGTTGTAGGCGGCCAGCGCGAGCTGCCAGTCGCCGAACAGGCCGTGCAAGCGCTGCAGGTAGTCGAGTGCGGCGCGGGTGCTGGCCAGCACGTCGCGGCGGTCGTCGCGGAAGAGGTTCTGGCGCAGTTCGAAGTCCTTGCCCGTGGCCGGCATGAACTGCCACATGCCCGACGCGGCGGCGCGTGACATCGCCTGCGGGTTGAAGGCACTTTCGATGAAGGGCAACAGCGCCAGCTCGGCCGGCAGGCCGCGGCGCTGCACTTCCTCGACGATGTGGAAGAGGTAGCGACCGCCGCGTTCGGTCATGCGCTGCACGTAGTCCGGGTCGCGGGCGTACCACTGTTCCCACTTGCGCACGAGCTCGCTGTCGATATCGTCCATCGCGAAGCCTTGGCGCACACGCTCCCAGAGGTCACTGCGTGAGGTGTCGTAGCGCCGCTCGTGCCGAGCGCGGGGCGGTTTGGCGATACCGGCGTCTGCGGCCACGGCGTCGGCTGCCACCGCCGGCGCTGGGGCCGGCGCTTCTGGCAAGGCCACGGGTGTGGCAAGCACGGGCGGCGGTGCGTCGGTTTCGGGGGCAGGGAGGGTGGCACAGCCACCGGCCAGCAGCAGCGCGGCGAGCGCGCCGGCCAGCCGGCCGTGGCGAAAGACAGTGGACAAGTTCATCGGGTTCGGTTCTTCCACTCGCGCAGCGCAGCGAGTACGGTCACGGCGTCATCGCCGTCGGCACCCTGCGCCCGGGCCGCCGCGATCACGGTCGGTTCGGTGCAACGCAGGAAAGGGTTGATCTGGCGTTCGAGGCCGATGCGCGAAGGCAGCGTCGGCAGGCCTTCCGCGCGCAGCGCCTGGCAGTGTGCGTCATGCGCCGCCCGTGCGGTGTTACCAGGTTCGACGGCAGCGGCAAAGCGCAGGTTGGACAGCGTGTATTCGTGCGTGCAGCACACACGGGTGTCGGCCGGCAGCGCGGCCAGGCGTGACAGCGACTTGTGCATCTGTGCCGGCGTGCCTTCGAAGAGGCGCCCGCAGCCGGCGGAGAAAAGTGTATCGCCGCAGAACAGCAGCGGCGCGTCGACCCCATCCTGCTGCGCGTAGGCGATGTGGCCGGCAGTGTGGCCCGGCACTTCCAGCACGCAAAAACGCAGGCCCAGCACGTCGAGCGTGTCGCCGTCGTGCAGCGGCACGAAGGGCGCGGGGATGCGTTCGTGCGCCGGGCCCCACACCGGCCCGCGCAGCCGCGGCCGCAGCGCGTCGATGCCACCGACATGGTCGGCGTGGTGGTGCGTCACTAGAATGCCCGCCAGCTGCAAGCCATCACGGTCCAGCGCCTGCAGCACGGGTGCCGCATCACCCGGGTCCACCACCACGGCCTGCGTGCCGTCGTGAAGCATCCAGATGTAGTTGTCGGCGAAGGCGGGCAGCGCTGAAAGATTCATGACGCGAGACGAGTCGATCGAGGAACTGGGGGCCTGGCTGCACACCGCGCCAGGTCGCTACATGCTGGCCTGGGAACAAGCCCGATTGGACCACGCCGTGGCCGACGCCTTCGGCTTTCACGCGCTGCAACTGGGGCTGCCCGAGATGGATGGCCTGCGCGCCAACCGCATGCCGCACCGCTGGGTGGCCAGCGACTCGCTGATCGTGCCCGAGGCCCTGGTGCTGCCGCCGCTGGACGCCGAGCTGCTGACGACGCAGACCGCCCACCAGGCCATCGCGCTGCACTGCGAGTTCGACGCGCTGCCCTTCCCGAACGCCAGCATCGACCTCGTCGTGCTGCCGCACGCGCTGGAACTGGCACGCGACCCGCACCACACGCTGCGCGAGGTGGAACGGGTGCTGGTGCCCGAGGGCCGCGTCGTCATCGCCGGCTTCAACCCGGCGAGCCTGTGGGGGCTGCGCCAGCGCGCCGGGCGTGTCAAGCACGGCCTGGGCATCCACCGCGACGGGCCGCTGTTCCTGCCGCGCGCCGGCGACTTCCTCGGCTATTGGCGGCTGCGCGACTGGCTGCGCCTGCTGGGCTTCGAGGTCGAGGCCGGGCGCTTCGGCTGCTGGCGTCCGGCGTTTCGCAGCGAGCAATGGCTCGAACGTTTTGCGTGGATGGACCGTGTCGGTGACAACTGGTGGCCGGTGCTGGGCAGCGTCTACTTCCTGCAGGCCGTCAAGCGGGTGCGCGGCATGCGACTGGTGGGGCTGGTGCGCAACGAGAAGCGCAAGACCGCCGCGGCACCGGCAGTGGTGGCCAGCGGGCGGCGCGCGGCGGCGCCATCGCATACGCAGGCCGAGAACCCGATGGAAGTGGAGACCTGATGTCAGACGTGGTGATCTATGCCGACGGCGCCTGCCGCGGCAACCCCGGCCCCGGCGGCTGGGGCGCGTGGCTGCAGAGCGGCGCGCACGAGAAGGAGATCTTCGGTGGCGAGAAGCTCACCACCAACAACCGCATGGAGCTCACCGCGGTGATCCAGGCGCTGGCCACGCTGCAGAAGCGCTGCACGGTCACCGTGTACACCGACAGCAGCTACGTCAAGGACGGCATCACGAGCTGGATCCACGGCTGGAAGGCGCGCGGCTGGAAGACAGCCGACAAGAAGCCGGTGAAGAACGTCGAACTCTGGCAGCGGCTGGACGAGCTCAATGCAGCGCACAGCGTGCAGTGGCGCTGGGTAAAGGGCCATGCCGGCGACCCCGGCAACGAGCGTGCCGACCGCCTGGCCAACCTGGGCGTCGACAGCGTGCTGGCCTGACTTCCCCGCAAGCGGGCGGGGGGCTGCCCGGGCGAGCAGCAAGGAACGCTGCGCAAAGTTAAAGTCAAGGGTTGCGCACCACGCCGCCCAGCCAGAAAGCCGCCCTTGAAAAAAATGCACACCGCCGTTGCCGTCATCGGCCTTGCGGCCGCCGGCGTCCTCGCCTGGTGGTGGCAGAACACGCCGAAGCAGACCACAGCGGTGGCGGCCGGCGCGGCGGCGCCCGGCTCCTCCGGTGCCCCGCGTGGCGCCGGCGGCCCGGGTGGCGCCGGTGGCCCGACGCCGGTCGAGGTGGCTCTGGCCCAGACCGCCACGCTCACCGACGACGTGCAGGCGGTGGGTTCGCTGAAGTCGAACCAGGGCGTGGTGCTGCGCCCCGAAGTGAGTGGCAGGATCGCCCGGCTGGGCTTCGCCGAGGGCCAGCGCGTCAGACGCGGCCAGTTGCTGGTGCAACTCGACGACACGCTGCAGCAGGCCCAGCTCAAGCAGGCCGAGGCGCAGGCCGGCATCGCGCGCACCAACCTGCAACGCAGCCGTGAACTGCTGGGCCAGGGTTTCATCAGCCAGAGCGCGGTCGACCAGAACGCGGCGAGTCTTGATGTGGCCGAAGCGCAGGTGGCGCTGGCGCGTGCCCAGCTGGCGCGCATGAAGGTCATGGCGCCGTTCGACGGCACCGCCGGCATCCGCAGTGTCGACGTCGGCGACTACATCAAGGACGGCGCCGACATCGTCAACATCGAAGACCTGTCCTCGCTGCGTGTGCAGTTCTCGCTGCCCGAACGCACCATCGACCGCCTGCGCACCGGCCAGGCCGTCGAAGTGACCGTCGACGCCTTCCCGGGCCGCAGCTTCAAGGGACGCGTACAGGCCATCGACTCCCAAGTCGACGCCAACGGTCGCGCGCTGCAGGTGGTGGCGCAGGTCGACAACCCCGGCGCGCTGCTCAAGCCCGGCATGTTCGCGCGCCCGCGTGTGGTCTTCGCGGTGCGTGAAGGGGCCATCGTCGTGCCCGAAGAGGCGCTGGTGCCGCTGGGCGGCAAGCAGGTGGTGTTCAAGCTGGTCGACGGTGCCGATGGCAAGAAGGTGGCGCAGCGCGTCGATGCCCGCATCGGCCTGCGGTTGCCGGGCAAGGTCGAGATCCTCGATGGCCTGAAGGTCGGCGACACCGTCGTCACGGCCGGCCACGAACGCCTGCTGCGTGGCAACAACCTGACGGTGCGCGTCATCGACCTGGCCAAGGCCGGCGGTGCGCCGGGCGCGGGCGGTGGCAAGCCCGCGGGTGGCGCGGCCTCGGGCGCGGCGGGCGGCGGGCCGGCAGGTGCGGCGCAGGTGCTGCCGGCGGCCAGCGGCGCGCGCGCCACACCGGTCTGACGCGCCAGCGCCCAGACGAAGAGGAAACCCCATGCGCCTGTCCGAAACTTCCATCCGCCGCCCGGTGCTGGCCAGCGTGATGTCGCTGCTGCTGGTGCTGATCGGCCTCGTCTCCTTCAAGGAATTGAGCCTGCGCGAATACCCGCGCATCGACGAGCCGCTGGTCAACGTCAGCACGCGGCTGCAGGGCGCCTCGTCCGAGGTCATCGAGTCGCAGGTCACCAAGCCGCTGGAAGACAGCATCGCGGGCATCGACGGCGTCGACATCATGACCTCGGTGTCGCGCACCGAGAGCAGCCAGATCACGGTGCGCTTCAAGCTCAGCAAGGACCCCGACACCGCGGCGGCGGAAGTGCGCGATCGCGTGGCCCGCGTGCGTGGCCGCCTGCCCGACGCCGCCGACGAATCGATCATCAGCAAGGTCGAGGCCGACGCCACCCCCACCATCTGGCTGGCCTACACCAGCGAGACCATGGGGCCGCTGGAGCTGACCGACCTCGTCAACCGTGTCGTCAAGCCGCGGCTGCAGACGGTGACGGGGGTGGCCGACGTGCAGGTGGGTGGCGACCGCAAGTTCGCCATGCGCATCTGGGTCGACCCCGACCGCCTGGCCGCCTACCGCTTGACGGTGCAGGACGTGGAAGACGCGCTGCGGCGGCAGAACCTGGAAGTGCCGGCCGGGCGCATCGAAAGCCAGCAGCGTGAATTCAGCGTCACTGCGCGCACCGACCTGAACACCGTGGCGCAGTTCAACGAGGTGGTGCTGAAGAACGTCGGCGGCAGCATCGTGCGCCTGCGCGACGTGGCCAGGGTGGAAGAAGCGGCGCAGAACGAACGCAGCCGCGTGCGCCTGAACGGCGTGCCCAGCATCAGCACCGGCATCATCCGCAACGCCACCGCCAACCCGCTGGAGGTGGCCGAAGGCGTGCGTGCGCTGATGCCGCAGATCCAGCGCGACCTGCCGCCTTCTGTCACCGTGCACCAGGCCAACGACAACTCGGTGTTCATCGACCGCTCGATCAAGGCCGTCTACACCACGGTGGCCGAAGCGGTGGTGCTGGTGGCGCTGGTGGTCTTCGTCTTCCTGCGCACGCTGCGCGCGTCGTTCATCCCGCTGGTGACCATTCCCGTCAGCCTGATCGGCAGCTTCGCGCTCATCGCGCTGGCCGGTTTCACGATCAACACGCTGACGCTGCTGGCGCTGGTGCTGGCCATCGGCCTGGTGGTCGACGACGCCATCGTCGTGCTCGAGAACATCTACCGCCACATCGAGGAAGGGCTGGAACCCTTCCAGGCCGCCATCAAGGGCGTGCGCGAGATCAGCTTCGCCGTGGTGGCGATGACGCTGACGCTGGCCGCGGTGTTCGCGCCACTGGCCTTCACGCCCGGCCGCACCGGGCGGCTGTTCGGCGAATTTGCGCTGACGCTGGCCGGCGCGGTGCTGGTTTCGGGCTTCGTGGCGTTGACGCTGACGCCGATGCTTTGCAGCAAGCTGCTGCGCCATGCCGAAAAGCCCACGCGCTTCGACCGCGGCATGGAACGCTTGCTCGTCAAGCTGGCCAACTCGTATGCCGTGGCGCTGCGCTGGTCGCTGGGCCGGCGCTGGCTGGTGGTGCTGGTGATGCTGGCCTCGGCCGGCGGCAGCTACGCGTTGTTCAGCACCGCGAAGAGTGAACTCTCGCCGATGGAAGACCGCGGCGTGATCGCGATGCCGATACGCGCCCCCGACGGCGCGACGCTGGAGTACACGGCGCGTTACCTCGACGCCATCGACCGCATCACTGCGCAGTACCCCGAGTTCGACCGCCGCTTCACTTTCATCGGTGGCGGCCAGGTGTCCAGCGCCTTCGGCGTGCTGCGCACGGTGGACTGGGCCGACCGCACGGTGACCACGCAGCAACTGCAGCAGAAGCTGCTGCCGCAGCTGATGGCGCTGCCGGGCATCAGCGTCTTCCCGGTGACACCGCCCAGCCTGGGGCAGGGCTTCCGCTCACGTCCCATCAACTTCGTCATCGTCAGCGGCGACAGCTACCCGAACATGGCGGTCGCCGCGCAGGCCATGATCGCAGAGATGCAGAAGAACCCGGGCATCGTGCAGCCCGACAGCGACCTGCAGCTGAACAAGCCCGAGATCTTCATCGACGTCGACCGCGCACGCGCCGCCGACATCGGTGTGGCCGTCGACACCGTGGCGCGCACGGTGGAAAGCATGCTTGGCGGCCGCGTCGTCACGCGCTACAAGCGCGACGCCGAGCAGTACGACGTGCTGGTGCAGACCGAGAGCAGCGGCCGCAGCACGCCCGAGGACATCGACCGCATCTTCGTGCGTGCACGCAACGACACCATGGTGCCGCTGTCGTCGCTGGTCAAGGTGCGCGAATCGGTGAGCCCCCGCGAGCTGAACCACTTCAACCAGCGCCGCTCGGTGAGCATCACGGCCAACCTGGCGCCGGGGTACTCGCTGGGCGAGGCGCTCGAATTCATGGACGCCACCGCTGCGCGCGTGCTGCCCGAGGGTTACGCCAGCGAATTGAACGGCGTCAGCCGCGAGTTCAAGGCCTCGTCTGGCGCCCTGGGTGTGGTCTTCGTGCTGGCGCTGCTGTTCATCTTCCTCGTGCTGGCGGCGCAGTTCGAGAGCTTCGTCGACCCCTTCGTCATCCTGCTCGCGGTGCCGCTGAGCATGGTGGGTGCGCTGGCGGCGCTGAAGTTATCGGGCGGCACGCTCAACGTGTTCTCGCAGATCGGCCTCATCACCCTGGTGGGCCTGATCACCAAGCACGGCATCCTGATCGTCGAGTTCAGCAACCAGCTGCGCAAGCAGGGCCGCGACGTGTTCGATGCCGTCACCGAAGCCGCCGCGCTGCGCCTGCGCCCCATCCTGATGACCACCGGCGCCATGGTGCTGGGCGCGCTGCCGCTGGCGCTGGCCAGCGGTGCGGGGGCCGAGAGCCGGCAGCAGATCGGCTGGGTGATCGTGGGCGGCATGAGTGTGGGCACGCTGCTGACGATCTTCGTCGTGCCCACGATCTACACGCTGTTCGCGCGCAGAGGCATCCCTGGCGAGATCACGACGCCTGCGCTGGCCGAGCAGACGGCAGCGGCGGGCGCCGACTGAGGTCGTGCGGGTCCGGAAGGACCCGCTCCCCTCACGAAGGCCCGCGGGCGGCTTCAAGCCCGAGGGCTGAAGCCGGTGGCAGCCGCCACGCCATGCCGGTGCTCAGCCCGTCTGCATTTGCAGCCGGCCGTGCCGGGCCTGCAACGTGCGCGACAGCAGGCTGGTGGCGGCGTAGATCGCGCTGATCGCGGGTGTCGGCGTCTCGGTGATGCTGCCGAGCTCGACCACCGAGCCCACCAGTGCCTCGAGCTCCAGCGTACGGCCGGCCTCGACGTCCTGCAGCATGCTGGTCTTGTGCGCGCCCACGGCTTCGGCGCCTGCGATGCGCTGCTCGAGGCTGATCTTGAAGGCCACGCCCAGCTTCTCGCCCACGGCCTGCGCCTCGCGCATCATGCTGGCGGCCAGTTCGCGCGTCAGCGGGTAGCGGCAGATGTCTTCCAGCGTGGCGTGTGTCAGCGCCGAGATCGGGTTGAAGGTCAGGTTGCCCCACAGCTTGACCCAGATCTCGCTGCGGATGTCGCGCGCCACCGGGCTCTTGAAGCCGGCGGCCATCATCACCTTCGCGAAAGCCTCGATGCGTTCGGTGCGGCTGCCGTCCAGTTCACCCAGGCTGAAACGGTTGCCCTCGATCAGCTTCACCACGCCCGGCGCCACCAGTTCGCTGGCCGGGTAGACCACGCTGCCGATGAGGCGCCCGGGCTCGATGTTCGCGGCGATCAGGCCTTCCGGGTCCAGCCTCTGCAGGCTGCGGCCTTCGTAAGGGCCGGCCAGCTTGTGAAAATACCACCAGGGCACGCCGTTGATCATCGTCACGACCATGGTCTGCGGGCCGAACAGGCCGCGCAGGTCGGGCAGCAGGTCTTTCACCTGGTGCGCCTTGACGGTGAGCAGCACCACGTCCTGCTCGCCGGCGTCGGCGTAGCGCTGCACGGCGCGCAGGTTCGGGCCCACCGGGGCCAGCTCCTCGCTGCCGTCTTCCAGGATCAGCTTGAAGCCATTGCTGTTGATGGCCTCGAGGTTGCGATTGCGCGCGATGAAGGTGACCTGCTGCCCCGAGCGGGCGAGCTTGGCGCCAAGGTAACCCCCGATGGCGCCGGCGCCGACGACGGCGATTTTCATGTGATCTTTCTCGGCGCGTTCTCGCGCGCCCGGTAGAAGTTTTTCAAGGCGCCGAACATGGGCCATACCAGCATCAGCATGGCCAGCCCGGCGATGCTGCCCACCAGCGGGTTGCTCCAGAAGATGCTCAAGCGACCTTCGCTGAGCAGCATGGCCTGGCGGAAGCTGCCCTCGGCCATGTCGCCCAGCACCAGCGCCAGCACCATCGGTGCCATAGGGTACTTCAGCTTCTTGAACAGGTAGCCCAGCACGCCGAAGACGAGCATGAGCACCACGTCGAACATCGAGCTGTGCACGGTGTAGGCGCCGATGGCGCAGATGACGATGATGACCGGCCCGATGATCGAGAACGGGATGCGCAGGATGGCCGCCCACCACGGCACCGTGGTCAGCACGACGATGAGGCCGACGATGTTGCCGATGTACATGCTGGCGATCAGCCCCCAGACGAATTCCTTCTGCTCGATGAATAGCATGGGTCCGGGCTGCAGGCCCCAGATCAGCAGTCCGCCCAGCAGCACGGCTGCCGTCGGCGAGCCCGGGATGCCGAGCGTGAGCATGGGCAGCAGTGCCGAGGTGCCGGCGGCGTGGGCTGCGGTTTCGGGCGCGACGACACCTTCGATGCGGCCCTTGCCGAAGCTGTTCGGGTCCTTCGACATGCGCCGTGCGATGCCGTAGCTCATGAAGCTGGCCGGCGTCGCGCCGCCGGGCGTGATGCCCATCCAGCAACCCACCAGCATCGAACGCAGGAAGATCTTCCAGTGCTGGAGCAGTTCGCGCCAGGTCTGCCAGACCACCTTGAAGTTGATCTTCGCGCTCTTGCCCTTGAAGGACAGGCCCTCTTCCATCGTGAGCAGGATCTCGCCGATGCCGAAGAGGCCGATGACGGCGATCAGGAAGTCGAAACCCTTGAGCAACTCGGGCACGCCGAAGGTCATGCGCAGCGTGCCGGTGACGGCGTCGAGGCCGACCGCGGCCAGCGCGAAGCCCAGCATCATCGCGGCGATCGTCTTGGCCGGGGGTTCCTTGCTCATGCCGACGAAGCTGCAGAAGGTGAGCAGCTGCACGGCAAAAAATTCGGCCGGGCCGAACTTCAGGGCGAACCGCGCCAGCAGGGGCGCAAGGAAGGTGATGAGCAGCACCGCGAAGATGGCGCCGACGAAGGACGAGGTGAAGGCGGTCGTGAGTGCCTGCGCGGCACGGCCCTGCTGCGCCATCGGGTAGCCGTCGAAGGTGGTGGCCACGCTCCAGGGTTCGCCCGGGATGTTGAACAGGATCGAGGTGATCGCGCCACCGAACAGCGCGCCCCAGTAGATGCAGCTCAGCATGATGATGGCCGACGTGGGGTTCATGCTGAAGGTCAGCGGCAGCAGGATGGCCACGCCGTTGGCGCCGCCCAGGCCGGGCAGCACGCCGATCAGCACACCCAGCGTGATGCCGACGAACATGAGGCCGATGTTGGGCAGCGTCATCGCGACGCCGAAGCCGTGGGCCAGGTTTTGAAGCTCTTCCATGTCAATGCCGCCCTCAGAGCCCGATCAAGGCTTCGAGCGGCCCCTTTGGCAGCGGCACCAGGAACCAGCGTTCGAACACCAGGTAGAAGAACAGGGGAACACCCACCGCCACGGCGGCGGTGAGCGCCGCGCCGTGCTTGCCGTGGCGCAGCATGAAGTAGGCGATGAGCGCCGCCGACGAGACGTAGATACCCATGAAGCTGACCAGCGCAACGTAGGCCGTCATCGGCCACAGGATGGCCATCACCAGCCGAAGCTGCGCGCGCTCGGCGAAGACTTCGGCCACGCGCCACCGACGCAGCGCCTTGAACGCCGTCCAGGCGCTGGAGCACAGCAGCGCCAGCCCGATGTAGAAGGGGAAGTAGCCCGAACGCGGGCCGTCCTCGCCCCACCCTATGCCCACGCGCAGGCTGTCGGCCAGCACCAGGCCGGCCAGCGCCATCAGGAAGAGCGCGACGAGCAGCTCAGGCCATCGCACACCGACGCTGTCGGCGTGGCTCTCGGCTGGTGACATGAACCGCCCCCTACTTGGCCAGGAAGCCGGCGTCGCGCATCAGCTCGCGGTGCAGCTGTTCGTTCTTCGCCACCCAGTCGAAGTAGGCCTGGCCCGACATGCTGGTCTGGTTGAAGGCACCCTTGTTCATGAAATCCTTCCATTCGGGCAGCGCGCGCACCTTGGCCAGCAGGTCGACGTAGAACTGGGTCTGCTCGGCCGTCACGCCCGGAGCCATGAAGATGCCGCGCAGCATCACGTACTCGGCCGGGATGCCGGCGGACGAGCAGGGCGGGATGTCGGCCCACGACATCGTGGCGGTGAGCTTGTCCTTGTAGGGCATGGCCACCTTGTCGAACACGCACAGCGGACGCAGCTTGCCGGCACGCCAGTGCGATTCGGCCTCGATCGGGTTGTTGACCGTCGACGTGATGTGGTTGCCGACCAGCTGCACGGCCACGTCGCCGCCGCCCTTGAACGGGATGTAGGTGATCTTCTTGCCGGCGGCCTTTTCCAGCAGCACGGTGATGATCTGGTCTTCCTGCTTGCTGCCGGTGCCGCCCATCTTGAAGGTACGGTCAGGCGAGCTCTTCAGCGCTGCGAAGTAATCCTTGGCCGTCTTGTGGGGCGACTCGACGTTGACCCACAGCACGAACTGGTCCAGCGCCAGCATCGACACCGGTGTCATGTCGCGCCAGTTGAAGGGCACGCCGGTGGCCAGCGGCGTGGTGAACAGGTTGGAGAGCGTGATGATGATCTTGTGCGGGTTGCCCTTGTCGCCCTTGACGTCGAGAAACCCCTCGGCCCCGGCGCCACCGCTGCGGTTGACGACGACGATGGGCTGCTTCATCAGGTTGTTCTTGGCCACCACGCCCTGGATGAAGCGCGCCATCTGGTCGGCGCCGCCGCCGGTGCCGGCCGGCACGACGAATTCGACCGGCTTGGCCGGTTCCCAGGCGCGTGCGGCCGGGCTGAGCGCCAGGGCGGCGGCGCCGACCAGCAAGGCCCCCAGCGCGCGCAGCAGGGGGGCGGGGCGCGCGGCGGCGCGGGCGGGGCGGTTCGTAGTCCAGCTCATGTTGTCTCCTGGATTCAGAGGGAAGTCACATGCAGTGGCAGTGGATACAGCCGCCATCGGGGCAGGCTGTTGCTACGGCGGCATCGGGGTGGGTGCGCAGGACGCCCCGAGCGGAATGTAGCCGCGCCGTTGCAGCCCGACTATTCACAACTTCTGCCGCCCCTCTTCAGGCTTTGCTTATCTCAACCATTTCAAGATTAACGCTTACCCTAGTCTTCCGCCGCCGACTTCAGGGCGCGCGATGAAACGGCCAGCGGTTGTCTTTCAGCCCAGGCCGAGCTTGGCGGCCAGGCCGATGCGCTGCAGCTTGCCGGTGGCGCCCTTGGGAATCTCTGCCATGAAGAGGATCTTCTTCGGCACCTTGAAGTCGGCGACGCGCTTGGCCGTGAAGTCCTGCAGTTCCCGTTCGGTGACGGCCTGGCCGTCGCGCAGCACCACGCAGGCGGCCACTTCTTCGCCCAGCTTGGGGTGCGGCATGCCGAAGCACACCACCTGCGCCACGGCGGGGTGGTCCATGAGGATCTCGTCGACCTCGCGCGGGCTGATCTTTTCGCCGCCGCGGTTGATGATCTCCTTCAGCCGTCCGGTGAGGCTGACATAACCGTCGGCGTCCATCACGCCCTGGTCGCCGGTGCGGAACCAGCCGCTGTTGGGGCCTGCCGTGAAAGCTTCGGCATTGGCCTTGGCGTTGTTCTCGTAGCCGGCGGTCACGTTGTCGCCGCGGATGACGATCTCGCCGATTTCGCCGTGCGGCAGCAGGCTGCCGTCCTCGGCCATGATGGCGACCTCGGGGCCGGCAGCGATACCCACGCTGCCGGGCTTGCGGGCGGCTGGCGGCAGCGGGTTGCTGGCCATCTGGTGGCAGGCCTCGGTCATGCCGTAGCTCTCGATCAACGGCGCGCCGAAGACCTCCTCGAGTTCGCGGATCACCTGGGGCGGCATCGAACTGCTGCTGCTGCGGATGAACCGCAGCGGGTGACGCTTGATGACCTCGGCGTTCTTGCCGGCGCGGCTGAGGATCGCCTGATGCATGGTCGGCACTGCCGTGTACCAGGTGGGCCGGGCCTCGTCCATCCAGCCGAAGAACTTCAGCGCGTTGAAGCCGGGCGTGCAGTAAACCTGCGAGCCGGCGGCCAGTGGCGCCAGCACGCCGGCGATGAGGCCGTGAATATGGAACAGCGGCATCACGTTCAGGCCGCGGTCGGATGGCGTGAACTGGAGGGTGTGGCCGATGTTGCGCGCCGATGCACACAGATTGCGCTGCGACAGCGGCACGATCTTGGGCCGCGACGTGGTTCCGCTGGTGTGCAGCACCATCGAGACGTCGTCGGGCATGGCCGTGCCGCCGTGGACAGACGGCGTGCCGCCTTGGCCGTCCCTCGGCGTCAGGGTGAAGTCGCCGGCGGCGCTGCCGGGCACCAGGTCGAGCAGGCGCACGCCGAGTTTGTTGGCCATTTCGATGGCCGGCGAGTTGCTGTCGTGCTCGACGATCAGCGCCTTGGCGTTCAGGTCGGACAGGTAGAACTCGAACTCGTCGGCGCGGTAGGCCGGGTTCAGCGGCGCCGTGGTCACGCCGCAGGCCGCGCTGAGGAAACAGGTGGCCATCTCGGGGCCGTTGGCCAGCACGATGGCCACGCGGTCGTTGCGGCCGATGCCCAGGGCGTTCAGGCGGTGCAGCGTGCGCTGGACGAGGGCGCGCAGCGCGCCGAAGTTCAGTGCAGGGCGGCCGGGTGCCGTGATGGCCAAGGCGTCGTCGGCGGCGGTGCCCAGCATGCGGATAAGGGACGGTTCCATCGGGTCCTCAGTGAAGGGAGACAGGCACGGGCTGCGGCAGGATGTACCTGCCGGACCTTGTGCGCTGTTCGGGGGTGGGCAAAGAGACTGCCGGGTTTATACGGGATGCGCCCGTCCACCGTGACTCGGGCTTCCACGGCATTTGTCCTGGACGCCACACGCCGCATGGGCGGGAAGCCGGCACACCGGGCCGCGCCATCAACCGCCGATGTAGTGCATCTCGACACGCCGCCCGCCACCGCCGGGCGCGGCCTCCTGCGCACCGCGCAGCTGCGAGTAGCGGTCTTCGCGGTCGGACCAGATGAGTCCGATGGCCGCGGCGATCTGGGCGTCGGTCCATGTCGCGCCGTCGGGCTGGCGGCCGCGCAGCAGGGCGCGCAGGTCGTGGCCGCGGCTGGCGAACAGGCACAGGAAGAGTTTGCCCTCGGTCGAGAGCCGGGCGCGGTTGCAGTCGCCGCAGAAGGCCTGCGTGACGCTGCTGATGACACCGACCTCGCCGCCGCCGTCGGCGTAGCGCCAGCGCTGCGCCGTCTCGCCGGGCGCGCTTGCCTCCAGCGGCAGCAGCGGGAATGCCGCCGCCAGACGTTCCACCACCTCGGTCGAGGGCAGCACCTCGTCCATGCGCCAGCCGTTGGTGGCGCCGACGTCCATGTACTCGATGAAGCGCAGCACCACGTCCGGACCGTAGTGCTCGCGCACGTGGCGCGCGAGCGGCACGATTTCGTGGTCGTTGGTGCCGCGCTTGACGACCATGTTGACCTTGATCGGCGCCAGCCCGGCCTTCAGCGCCGCGTCGATGCCGCGCAGCACGTCGGCAACCGGGAAATCGACGTCGTTCATGCGCCTGAAGATGGCGTCGTCGAGCGCGTCCAGGCTCACCGTCACACGCTTCAGTCCGGCCTCGGCCAGCGCCTGCGCCTTGCGTTCGAGCAGCGAGCCGTTGGTGGTGAGCGTGATGTCGAGTGTCTCGCCCTGCGGCGTGCGCAGTGCCGCCAGTTGCGCGATCAGCGTCTCGACATGTTTGCGCAGCAGCGGCTCGCCGCCGGTGAGCCGAAGCTTGACCACGCCGTGCGCGACGAAGAGCCCCGCCACGCGCGTGATCTCCTCGAAGCTGAGCAGGCTGCTGTGTGGCAGGAACTTGTAGTCCTTGTCGAACACGTCCTTGGGCATGCAGTAGCTGCAGCGGAAGTTGCAGCGGTCGGTGACCGAGATGCGCAAGTCGCGCAGCGGCCGGCCCAGGCGGTCGGCCAGCAGGCTGCCGGGCTCGAAGCCGTGGCCGGGCACACGCGGCACTTCCGCTGCGTAGCGCAGGTCGGCCAAGGGAATGATGTTCTCGCCCATGCCCCCATTGTGGCGGCAGGCGCAGGATCAGTTCGGTGCCAGGGTCAGCGGCGCGGGGATGTCGGCCCGCCGCGCGCCGTTGAAGCGCTTGGTCCAGTAGGCGGCGCGCATGTCCTCGATGCGCACTTCGGCGCCGCTGCGCGGGGCGTGGATGAACTTGCCCTCGCCGACGTAGATGCCCACGTGCGAGAAGGCGCGCCGCATGGTGTTGAAGAACACCAGGTCGCCCGGCCGGAGCTCGTTGCGGCCCACGCTCATCAGCCCGGCCTGGCGCGCCTGCTCGTCGGCGCGACGCGGCAGCACCAGGCCCAGGCTGTGCTCGAAGACATAGCGCGTGAAGCCGCTGCAGTCGAAACCCTGCTCTGCGCTGTTGCCGCCGCGAACGTAGCGCACGCCGAGGAAGTTCATCGACGCGATCACGAGTTCGGTGGCGCTGTCGCGCATCTGCTGCACCAGCGGGCTGGCCTCGATCTGCGCGGCCATCTGCTGGGCCTGGCGGGTGGGCCCGGAAAGCAGGCCCTTGTCGTGCAGCAGCTGCAGCACGGGGTCGGGGCCGGGCGCCGAGGTCGCTTCCGAGGAAGGCTCGGCCCGCACGGGCAGCGCCAGGCACAGCAGGCAGAGCAACAAGGAGGGGGTCGGGGGCTTGTAGGGCATCGGCGGCGCAGGATAGCAGTGCGGTGCGGCACGTCAACTTGACGCGGACGTGGCAGCATGGCAGGCCTTGCCACCCCCACGGATACCAAATGTTCAAGGCCCTGCTCCTCGAGAAAGACGATGCCGGCTTCCGCGCCGGCCTGACCACGCTGGATGACAGCCGCTTGCAGCCCGCCGAAGCGGGCGACGTGCTGGTGCAGCCCGCCTACTCCACGTTGAACTTCAAGGACGGTCTGGCGCTGACCAACAAGTCGCCGGTGGTGCGCGTCTGGCCTATGGTGCCGGGCATCGACGGTGCCGGCACGGTGCTGGAAAGCAGCCACCCCGCCTGGCAACCCGGCGACCGCTTCGTGCACAACGGCTGGGGCGTGGGCGAAACCCGCTGGGGCTGTCTGGCCGAACGTGCGCGGCTGAAGGGCGACGGGTTGGTGAAACTTCCGGTCGCTTTCACCCCGCGCCAGGCCATGGCCATAGGCACCGCGGGTTACACCGCAATGCTCTGCGTGCTGGCGCTGGAACGTCACGGTCTGGTGCCGGGGGCTGGCGACGTGCTGGTGACCGGGGCCACCGGTGGTGTCGGCAGCGTGGCCATCGCACTGCTTGCCCGTCTGGGCCACCGCGTGGTGGCGGCCAGCGGCAAGACGCAGGAAACCGGCTACCTGAAGCACCTGGGTGCCAGCGAGGTCATCGACCGCGCCGAGTTCGGCGCGCCGGGCAAGCCACTGCAGAAAGAGCGCTGGGCTGCCGTCGTCGATGCGCTGGGCAGCCACACGCTGGTCAACGCGCTGGCGCAGACACGCTACGGCGGCGTCGTGGCCGCCTGCGGGCTGGCCCAGGGCATGGACCTGCCGGGAAGCGTGGCGCCCTTCATCCTGCGTGGCATCACGCTGGCCGGCATCGACAGCGTCATGGCGCCACAGGTGCTGCGCGAGCAGGCCTGGGCGCGGCTGGCGCGCGACCTCGACCCGGCTCTGCTGGAAACCATGGTCGAGGAGGTGGCGCTGGAAGACGCCGTGGCCGCCGCACAGCGCCTGATGGCCGGGCAGGTTCGGGGGCGCATCGTGGTGCGCATCTGAGGGCTGTCGCCCACAGGCCGGCATGAGGGCACCGCTCGGGTGTCAGCCGTGTGCAAGGGCGCAGCCGAAAATGGCTGCTTCCACGGGGCACCCAGCCAGCCGGCCGCCGCAGCGGCCCATCCGAACCCCGGAACCAGGAGACAGCACATGGGTTACGCCGACTTCCATCGCCGTTCGCTGACCGAGCGTGACGCCTTCTGGTCTGAGCAGGCGCAACTGGTCGACTGGCACACGACGCCGACGCAGGTGTGCGACTACAGCAACCCGCCGTTCGCGAAGTGGTTCGTCGGTGGCACCACCAACCTGTGCCACAACGCCGTCGACCGCCACCTGGCCACGCGAGCCGACCAGGCGGCGCTGATCTTCGTCTCGACGGAGACCGGCATCGAGCGCACCTACAGCTTCCGCGAACTGCACGCCGAGGTGCAGCGCATGGCCGCCACGCTGCTGGGCCTGGGCGTGCAGCAGGGCGACCGCGTGCTGATCTACATGCCGATGATCCCCGAGGCCGCCTTTGCGATGCTGGCCTGCACGCGCATCGGCGCCATCCATTCCGTGGTCTTCGGCGGTTTTGCGAGTGTCAGCCTGGCCAGCCGCATCGACGACGCCGAACCGACGGTCATCGTCAGCGCCGACGCCGGCAGCCGCGGTGGCAAGGTGGTGGCCTACAAGCCGCTGCTCGACGAAGCCATCAAGCTGGCGGTGCACAAACCGGCCAAGGTGCTGATGGTCGACCGCGGCCTGGCTGCCTTCGAGCGTGTCGAGGGCCGTGACGAGGACTACGCCGTCTGGCGCGACGGCCATGCCGACACACCCGTGCCCTGCGTGTGGCTGCCCAGCACGCACCCGAGCTACACGCTCTACACCAGCGGCACCACGGGCAAACCGAAGGGCGTGCAGCGCGACACCGGTGGCTACGCCGTGGCGCTGGCCGCGAGCATGAAACACATCTTCCTGGGCAACGCCGGCGAGACCTACTTCAGCACCAGCGACATCGGCTGGGTCGTCGGCCACAGCTACATCATCTACGGCCCGCTGATCGCCGGTATGGCCACCATCATGTACGAGGGCCTGCCCACGCGCCCCGACGCGGCCATCTGGTGGAGCCTGGTCGAGAAGTACAAGGTGACCTCGATGTTCTCGGCGCCCACCGCAGTGCGGGTGCTGAAGAAGCAGGACCCGGCGGCGCTGAAAAAACACGACCTGTCCAGCCTGCGTGCGCTCTTCCTGGCCGGTGAACCGCTGGACGAACCCACGGCGCAGTGGATCTCGGACTCGCTGGGCCGGCCCATCATCGACAACTACTGGCAGACCGAAACCGGCTGGCCCATCCTGAGCCTGTGCAACGGCGTCGAGAAGGCGACCAGCAAGTTCGGCAGCCCCGGCAAGGCCGTATACGGCTACGACGTCAAGCTCATCGACGAAGGCACTGGCGAGGAACTGGCCGGCGCCGACCAGAAGGGCGTGGTCGTCATCGAAGGCCCGCTGCCCCCCGGCTGCATGCAGACCGTGTGGCGCGACGACGAACGTTTCGTCAAGACCTACTGGACACGCGTGCGCGGCAAGGTGATCGATGGCGTGCAGCAGGCCGACCGCTACCTCTACAGCACCTTCGACTGGGGCGTGCGCGACGCCGACGGCTACTACTTCATCCTCGGCCGCACCGACGACGTCATCAACGTCGCCGGCCACCGCCTGGGCACACGCGAGATCGAGGAAAGCCTGTCCAGCCACGCCGCGGTGGCCGAGGTGGCCGTGGTCGGCGTCGCCGACCAGCTCAAGGGGCAGGTCGCGATGGCCTTCGTGGTGCTGCGGGATCCCGCCCGCGCCGCCACGCCCGAAGGCGCGCTGGCGCTGGAAGGCGAGCTGATGAAGGTGGTGGACAACCAGCTCGGCGCCGTGGCGCGGCCTTCACGCGTGCGCTTCATCAGCGCGTTGCCCAAGACACGTTCGGGCAAGATGCTGCGCCGCGTGATCCAGGCCATCTGCGAGGGCCGCGATCCTGGCGACCTGTCGACGGTCGAGGACCCGACGGCAGTGCAGCAGATCCGCGAGCTGTTCGCGACGCCCTGAGCCAGTGCTCGAAGACGGGGCACCGTTTCGGGTGCCCCGGCCCGGGGGCCGCGCGCGTGCCTTCGTTTCCCGCCCGAGGGCGATGGCCGCCGGCAGGGCGGCGATGAAGACTGCAGGCCTCACCGTTTTGAGGACGCCTGCCATGCCGCCGATCTCATCCTTGCGCCGCCACCTGCTTGCGACGCTGGCGCTATCGCCCCTGTTGCCGTGCGCCGCGGCGCGCCCGTCGCGTGATGCCCTGCCGCTGCTGCTGGCCATGGACGCGGCGCCGGACATCCACCCCGCCGGCTACCTCGTCAGCGAGAAGTTCGACGGTGTGCGAGCGCTCTGGGACGGCCACCGGCTGCGCACACGCGGCGGTGGCGCCGTGGCGGCGCCACCCTGGTTCCTGCGGCGTCTGCCGCCCGTGGCGCTGGATGGCGAGCTGTGGCTGGGTCGCGCGCGCTTCGACGCGCTCTCGGGCGCGGTGCGCCGCCAACGCCCCGACGACGCCGAGTGGCGGCAGATACGCTACCTGGTCTTCGAGCTACCCGGCGCCCCTGGGCCCTTCAGCGAACGGGCGGCTGCCCTGGCGCGCCTGGCGCGTGATGCGGACTTCTCGGGCCTGCATGCGGTGGACCAGACCGTGCTGCCCGACCACGCCACGCTGCAGCACCGACTGCACGAGGTGACGCGGCAGGGCGGCGAGGGGCTGATGCTGCACCGGGCCGACGCGGCCTACGTCACCGGGCGCAGCGCCGTGCTGCAGAAGCTGAAGCCGCTGCACGACGCCGAGGCGGTGGTGCTGTCCGCCGTGCCCGGACGCGGCCGACACGCGGGGCGCATGGGCGCGCTGCGGGTGCAGACGCCCGAGGGCCGCCAGTTCGTGCTGGGCACCGGGTTCAGCGACGCCGAGCGCGAAACACCACCTGCGCCGGGCACGGTACTGAGCTACAGCTACAGCGGCACGACGGAAAGCGGGCTGCCGCGCTTCGCGAGCTTCCTGCGCGTTCGCGGGCCGTGAACAGCCGCGGCCGCGCGGGCCAGGGGCGTCACTCGCGGTCGGGCGGGGCGTCGCAGGTGGGGTCGACGGCGTAACCGGCGCCGGTGACGCGGCCGTCGGTGGACAGCGAGACCTCGAACCACAGGCAGTCGTTGGTAGGGTAGCGCCACGACCAGATCTCGCCGCCCAGCCAACCCATGGGCCGGCGTTCGCCGGGGGCGCCCAGGTGACGCAGCACGCCGGCGCGGCGCAGGCCGCGTATGGACATCACGGCCTCGAACTCGGCCTCGTTCAACACCTGGCGCGCCTGCCTGACGCGGCCGCTGGCGTCCAGGTCCACCATCCAGGTCGTGCGGCCGTAGGGACCGCTGGCGTACTCGAGCCGCTCGCTGCCATCGGGCATCGCATGGTAGGCGGTGGGCGCGCCCCAGGTGCCCAGCACCTCGGCACGGGGGGCGCCTGGTTGCGGCGGCTGCGGCACCAACGCGCAGCCCGTCAGCGCCAGCGCCATGAGCAGCGCGGGGGGCAGAGATCGGCGAAGTGTCATGCGCAGCAGTTTGCGCCAGACGGCGCTGCCCGCGCCTTGCGCAGGGTCACAGAACCTCGGATGCGAAGTCCGCCAGCCGCGACCGTTCCCCGCGCGCCAGCGTCACGTGGCCGCCGTGCGGCCAGCCCTTGAAGCGGTCGACGGCGTAGGTCAGGCCGCTGCTGCCTTCGGTGAGATAGGGCGTGTCGATCTGCGCCAGGTTGCCCAGGCAGACGATCTTGGTGCCCGGCCCGGCGCGCGTGATCAGCGTCTTCATCTGCTTGGGCGTCAGGTTCTGCGCCTCGTCGATGAGCACGAACTTGTTCAGGAAGGTGCGCCCGCGCATGAAGTTCAGGCTCTTGATCTTGATCTTGCTGCGCACCAGGTCGTTGGTGGCCGCGCGGCCCCATTCGCCGGCGCTGGCATCGGTGCGCGCCAGCACTTCCAGGTTGTCGTCGAGCGCGCCCATCCACGGGCCCATCTTCTCTTCCTCGTTGCCGGGCAGGAAGCCGATGTCGTCACCCACCGGCACCGTGACGCGGGTGACGATGATCTCGCTGTAGCGGCGGTCGTCCAGCACCTGCGACAGGCCCGCGGCCAGCGTCATCAGCGTCTTGCCGGTGCCCGCGGTGCCGGTGAGGGTGATGAAGTCGCAGTCGGGGTCCATCAGCAGGTTGAGCGCGAAGTTCTGTTCGCGGTTGCGTGCCGTCACGCCCCACACCGCGTTCTTGCCGTGGGTGTAGTCGCGCAATGTCTTCAGTACAGCGGTCTTGCCGGTGATCTCGGTGACACGCGCGTAGAGCGCCGCGGCGCCGGGCACTTCCAGGTAGACGAACTGGTTGATCATCAGCGCCGGCACCAGCGGCCCGCTGATGCGGTAGAAGGTGTTGCCTCCCTGCTGCCAGCTCTCCATGGTCTTGCCGTGGCGGTCCCAGAAGTCGGCCGGCAGCGGCAGCACGCCGGTGTAGAGCAGGTCGCCGTCTTCCAGCGTCTTGTCGTTGTAGTAGTCCTCGGCAGGCAGGCCCAGGGCGCGCGCCTTGACGCGCATGTTGATGTCCTTGGACACCAGCACGATGTCGCGCTGGGGCTGCTGCTCACGCAGGCTCTGCACCACGCCCAGGATCTGGTTGTCGGCCTTGCCCTGCGGCAGGCCGGGGGGCAGCTTGAAGTCGAGGAAGGTGGTCTGGAAGTAGAGCTTGCCGCCGGCCTCGCGGTGGCCGGTGCCGGCCAGATCGATGCCGGCATGGGCGTCGAGCTTGCTGTCCTTGGCCGCCAGGCTGGCCAGCGCGTCGAGCTCGCGGCTGACCTGGCGCACGCTGCGTGCCACTTCGCTCATGCCCTTCTTGTGGCCGTCGAGTTCCTCCAGCGTGATCATGGGCAGGAAGACGTCGTGCTCCTCGAAGCGGAAGAGCGACATCGGGTCGTGCATCAGCACGTTGGTGTCGAGCACGAAGAGCTTGGCCGGGCCGGTGCTGCGCGGCTTGCGCTGGCGCGGCGCGGGTGCAGGCGCCTGGCCAGCGCGGCCCAGCGGTGCGAAGGCCGCCGGGGCGGGCGCGGCGGGTTTCGCGGCAGGCCGTGCGGCGAGCGCGGCGCCGCCATCGTGCAGTTCGAGCGCGGCCTGGGCCGGCGCCTCGGCGGCGCGTGTCTTCAGCGAGCGCTTCTCGACGCGGGGCGCGGCCTGCGCCTCGTAGTCGGCGCTACGCAGCAGGTCACCTTTTTTCGCGGGTGGCTTGGGCAGGGGCATGGGCTTGGGACCGGGGTGAGGAGAAAAGCAAAAAGCCGCACAGGCTGCTGTGCGGCTTGGCATTCGGGAACCGGCGCTGCGGGGCGCGGGCCCCGCAGTCGGAGGGGGGCGTTCGCGGGATCAAGCGGCCTTCTTCAGCGCCTTCACTGCCTTGAGCACGTCATCCACGTGCCCGGCGACCTTGATGCCGCGCCACTCGGCACGCATCACGCCTTCGGCGTCGATCAGGAAGGTGCTGCGTTCGATGCCCTTGACCTTCTTGCCGTACATGATCTTGTTCTTGACCACGCCAAACATGTGGCAGAGCTTCTCTTCGGTGTCGGCGATGAGTTCGAAGGGCAACTCGAGGGCCGTCTTGAACTTCTCGTGGCTCACCATGTTGTCGCGCGACACGCCGAAGACCACGGCACCGGCCTTGATGAAGTCGGCGTGCTGGTCGCGGAACTGCATCGCCTCGGTGGTGCAGCCGGGGGTGTTGTCCTTCGGGTAGAAGTACAGCACCACGGCCTTGCCCAGGTGCGACTGGGGCGTGAACTTCACGCCACCCGTGGCCAGGGCTTCGAATTCCGGTAGGGATTTGTTTACGACAGGCGTCATGGATGATGTTCTCGCACTGCACAAGGTTGCCGACCCTCCAACCCAGCCGGCTCAATCGAGAAGTATAAAGTCTCCGGCGACCCCGACCTCAGGGGGTCGGTGCCAGCAGCAGTGCGGCGAGCACGCGGCGGTGTTCGCTGGCGAGCACGTTGTAGGTGCGGCAGGCCGCCGGCGTGTCCATGGTTTCGACGCCGATGCGCAGCGCCATCAGCGCCTGCAGCAGCGCCGGCGCGACGAAGCGCAGCCGCGCGCCGCTGCCGAAGATCACCAGCTCGGGCTGCATAGCGGCCAGGCGCTCGAAGTGCGCGGCGGTGAGTTCCTCGGGCGCGGCGGCGTCCCAGGGCAGCACCTCGCCCTGCCAGGGCACCAGCACGCTGTGACCGTAGGGCACGGCACCCACCCAGACGCGGCCGGGTTCCTGGCGCGTGATGAGGTTGACGCCTGCGGTCGTGTCGGGCTGGAACTTCATGCGTGGATAATTCTAGGTTGCTCTCACCCACCGCTCTTGCAAAGGCCCGTGCCTTGAAACCGATCGCCAAGTCCGCCAAGCTCGCCAACGTCGGCTACGACATCCGCGGCCCCGTGCTCGACAAGGCGCGGCAGATGGAGGACGACGGTCACAAGATCATCAAGCTGAACATCGGCAACGTGGCGGCGTTCGGGCTCATGCCGCCCGACGAGATCGTGCAGGACATGATCCGCAACCTGCCGCATGCCGCCGGCTATACCGACAGCAAGGGCCTGTTCGCGCCGCGCAAGGCGGTGGTGCACTACACGCAGGAAAAGGGCGTCGGCGGCGTGAGCGTCGACGATGTCTACCTGGGCAACGGTGCTTCCGAGCTCATCGCGATGAGCATGAACGCGCTGCTCGACGCCGGCGACGAGGTGCTGATTCCTTCGCCAGACTACCCGCTGCACACTGCGGTGGTCTCGCTTTCGGGGGGCACGCCGGTGCACTACCGCTGCGACGAAGGCTCGGGCTGGCTGCCCGACCTGGCCGACATGCGCGCCAAGGTGACGCCGCGCACGAAGGCCATCGTCGTCATCAACCCGAACAACCCCACGGGCGCGCTGTACCCGGTGGACCTGCTCAAGGACATCGTCGAGCTCGCGCGCACCAACGACCTCATCGTCTTCGCCGACGAGATCTACGACAAGACGCTCTACGACGGCGCCAGCCACACCAGCATCGCGAGCCTCGCAGACGACGTGCTCTTCGTCACCTACAACGGCCTGTCCAAGAACTACCGCAGCTGCGGCTACCGCGCGGGCTGGATGGTGGTGTCGGGCGGCAAGAAGCGCGCGCAGGACTACATCGAGGGCCTGAACATGCTGGCCAGCATGCGGCTGTGCGCGAACACGCCCGGGCAACTGGCCATCCAGACGGCCCTGGGTGGCTACCAGAGCATCAAGGATCTGGTGGCACCCGCCGGTCGCCTGTGCCGCCAGCGCGACCTGGCCTACGAGCTGCTGAGCCGGATCCCGGGTGTCAGCGTCGTCAAGCCGCAGGCTGCGCTGTACATGTTCCCGCGCCTGGATCCGAAGATGTACCCGATCAGCGACGACCAGCAGTTCGCCTACGAACTGCTGGCCGAGGAGAAGGTGCTGATCGTGCAGGGCACCGGCTTCAACTGGCCAGAGCACGACCACTTCCGCATCGTCTTCCTGCCCAACTCGGACGACCTGACCGAGGCCATCGGCCGCATCGAGCGTTTCCTGGCGCACTACCGCAAGAGACACAACCAATGACAACACGCAGTGTTGCGGTGGAGACTCATGTCGCGAAGCGACGTGATGTCGAAACCAACCCCATCCAAGTCGGCCTGCTGGGCATAGGCACCGTCGGCAGCGGCACCTTCAAGGTGCTGCGCCGCAACCAGGAAGAGATCCGCCGCCGCGCCGGCCGCGGCATCGAGATCACGATGGTGGCCGACCTCGACACCGAGCGCGCGCGCGCCATCGTCGGCGATGGGGTACGGGTGGTGGCGGATGCACGCACCGTCATCGCCAACCCGCAGATCGACATCGTCGTCGAACTCATCGGCGGCTACGGCATCGCCAAGGCCCTGGTGCTGGAGGCGATAGCCGCCGGCAAGCATGTCGTCACCGCCAACAAGGCGCTGCTGGCCGTGCACGGCAGCGAGATCTTCGCTGCCGCCCGCGCCAAGGGTGTCATCGTCGCCTTCGAGGCTGCGGTGGCCGGCGGCATCCCCATCATCAAGGCGCTGCGCGAGGGCCTGACGGCCAACCGCATCGAATGGGTGGCCGGCATCATCAACGGCACCACCAACTTCATCCTGAGCGAGATGCGCAGCAAGGGGCTGGACTTCGGCGTCGTGCTGAAGGAAGCTCAAGCGCTGGGCTACGCCGAGGCCGACCCGACCTTCGACATCGAAGGCATCGACGCCGCACACAAGGCGACGATCATGAGCGCCATCGCCTTCGGTGTGCCGGTGCAGTTCGACAAAGCCTACGTGGAAGGCATCACGGGGCTGCAGGCGGCCGACATCCGCTACGCCGAACAGCTGGGCTACCGCATCAAGCTGCTGGGCATCACGCGGCGGCGCCAGCATGGCATCGAGCTGCGTGTGCATCCGACGCTGATTCCGTCGACGCGCCTGATCGCCAACGTCGAAGGCGCGATGAACGCCGTGGTGGTGCAGGGCGACGCCGTCGGCCCCACGCTCTACTACGGCAAGGGCGCGGGCAGCGAACCCACCGCCAGCGCCGTGATCGCCGACCTCGTCGACATCACGCGGCTGCACACCGCCGACCCCGACCACCGCGTGCCGCACCTGGCCTTCCAGCCGGGTGAACTGCACGACACGCCCATCCTGCCCATCGCCGAGGTGGTGACGGCCTTCTACCTGCGCCTGGTGGTCGCCGACAAGGCGGGTGTGCTGGCACGCATCACCGGGATACTCGCCGACAACGACATCAGCATCGACGCCGTGCTGCAGCGTGAAAGCGCCGAAGGCGAGAACCAGACCGACCTCATCATCCTGACGCACGACACCGTCGAAGGCCGCATGACCGCCGCGCTGGTGCAGATGCAGGCCTTGACCACGGTGCTGGCGCCCATCGTGAAGATCCGCAAGGAAGAGCTGAACTGAACCCGCGATGAAGTACATCAGCACCCGCGGCGACAGCACGCCCCGCGGCTTCTCCGACATCCTGCTCGAAGGCCTGGCGCCCGACGGCGGCCTGTACCTGCCGACGCACTACCCGAAGGTCGACGCCGCGACGCTGGCGCGCTGGCGTGGGCTGCCCTACGCGGAACTCGCCTTCGAGATCCTGTCGCTCTACATCGACGACATCCCGCCGGCCGAGCTGAAACGCCTGTGTGCGGCCACCTACACCGCGCTGGTGTTCGGCACGCCCCAAATCACGCCGCTGAAGAAGCTCGAGGAGGGCCTTCTCCTCCAAGCCCTGTCCAACGGCCCCACGCTGGCCTTCAAGGACATGGCGATGCAGCTGCTGGGCAACCTCTTCGAGTACGAACTGGCCCGCCGCGGCGAAGCGCTCAACATCCTGGGCGCGACCAGCGGCGACACCGGCAGCGCGGCCGAGTACGCGATGCGCGGCAAGCAGGGCGTGCGTGTCTTCATGCTCAGCCCGCGCGGCCGCATGAGCCCCTTCCAGCAGGCGCAG
>JAURZK010000120.1 GCA_030653505.1 Rubrivivax sp. | reverse complement strand
TTCGTGCCGCTGGACGACGACTACGATGCCCCGGCGGACCAACCCGGCCCCGAGGCGCAATTGCAGGCCCGGCAGGGATTGCGACGACTGGATGCGGCGCTGGCACGCCTGCTCCCGGAGCAGCGCGAGATCGTGCTGCTGCGTGAGGTGGAGGGTTTGAGTTATGAAGAACTTGCGACCGCGCTGGGAATCGACCAGGGCACCGTGAAATCCAGGCTGTCCCGGGCGCGTGTCGCCCTGGCCGCGTGTTACGACGGAACAGGCAGATGAACGATCGGACCCCGGCGGGATGCCCGCGCACCGAAGCCATTTCGATGCTGATCGATGGCGAATTGGGCGCACCCGCCGCCCAGGAACTGAGGCTGCACGCGGCGCACTGCGTGCCGTGCGGATCTGCCCTGCTGGCCTTCAGCGGCCTGCGCGCGGATCTGCAAGCGCTGCGCGAGACCCGCAGCGACGTCGACATCGCCGCGCTGGTCCTTCCGCAACTGCCCAGGCCGGTCGCGCCCAGGCGCGAACCAGCGCGGCCCCGAGGTGGCCTGTGGCACATCGGGCCGCGTGCCCTGGGCGGGGCGGCCGCGCTGGGCGTCGGCGCCTATCTCGGGCTGATGCTCGTCGCGGGCGGCGGGGTCGCCCTGCGGCCCGCGTCGATGTCCGTCTTCTCCGGCGAGCCGCCCGGCGCTTACTGCGCGGGGCTGCCGTCGTGTTCCGCACGAGGAAGGTGACATGCAACATCGTGGACTCGTCACGGCCCTGATCCTGTCGGTGCTGCTCAATCTTGGCGTGGTCGGCGCTGCCGGCTACCGCGCGCTGGTCCGGGATCGCCCGGGTGACGCCGACCTGGCCTCGCGGCTGAAGCTCGACGCTGCGCAACGCACGCGCTGGCACGGCCTGGAGCAGAACTTCGTGCGCGAGCTCGACGCCGGCTGGCAGGAGATTGCCCGCCACCGAGAGGCGCTGGTGCGCGAGGTGTTCTCCGAAAGGCCCGATCCGGCGCGCATCGAGGTCGCACGCGCCCGCATCGCCCAGGTGCAGATGCAGCAGCAGCAACGCGTGATCGTCCAGTTCCTGCAGGAGCGGGAAATCCTGAACGCCGAACAGCGGCGCGAACTGGTCGACGTCTTGCTTCGCGAGGAGCCGGCCGCGCCGCGCGAGCGGCAATTGCACGGGGGGAAGTGATTCACCGCAGGCTCGGTGGGCGGTGGCTGGAACATTCGGTTCTTCTGCGCGTTGAAGCATGCAGGAGGGCGGCGATGGTGCCGGCTTCCAAACGCTGAACCGGAGAATCCCGAAATGCTGACCGTGAACCGCAATACCTTCCGCCGCTACCTCACCCTCGTCGCCGGCGCCGTGGCCCTCTCGTGGGGCGCCGCGGCCCAGGCTCACTGCGACACCCTGGACGGACCCGTCGTCACCGATGCGCGCAAGGCTCTCGACACCGGCAACGTCAACATGGTGCTGGGCTGGGTGCAGAAGAAGGACGAGGCGGAAATCCGCGATGCCTTCCAGAAGTCCGCCAGCGTGCGCAAGTCCGGCACCCCCGGCAAGGAACTGGCCGACCGCTACTTCTTCGAGACCTTGGTGCGCGTGCACCGCGCGGGCGAGGGTGCGGCGTACACGGGACTGAAGCCCGCCGGCGAGATCGAGCCGGCCATCGCCGCCGCCGACAGGTCGATCGAGACGGGCAAGCTGGAGCCCGTGGCCAGGCTCGTCAAGGAAGAGATGGAGCACGGCCTGCACAAGCAGTTCGAAGCAGTGGCCTCGAAGAAGAAGTTCAACGCGAACGATGTGGAGGCAGCACGCGCCTTCGTTGGCGCCTACGTCGAGTACGTGCACTATGTCGAGGCGCTGTACAAGGCGGCCGGCCCCGCGAAGCCCGAGCATGCAGGTCATGCGCCGGCGGCCGCGACGGCTGCCGCCAAGCCGACGGGGCACCCACACTGACACACGGCTCGGCGTGAGGCGGGGCCCGTCGGCGCAATGGCGCTGCGCACGCTGCTCTGGGCTTGCGCCGCTATTCTTGACCCGGTTCAAGGCAGAGCCCGTCGCTCATGCATAGGCTGCGGGGCATGTACGTACCTTGAGAGGACTGTCATGAGCACTGCAGGGAAACTGATCGATGTGCGCACGGTGCCGCCGGCGCAGCGCCACCCGCTCATCTTCGGCACCTTCGACGCGCTCGCGACAGGGCAGGCGCTGGAGATCGTCAACGATCACGACCCCGTGCCGCTGAACCACCAGTTTCAGCAGACGCGTGCCGGTCAGTTCGACTGGCGGTACCTCCAGGCCGGGCCCCACCTGTGGCATGTGCGTGTGGCCCGTGTCGCCGACGGGGTGCCCGGCGGCATGACCAGTGGTTGCGGCGGCGGTGGATGTGCCTGCAGCGGCTAGGCGCGGTAGGCGGCGAGTTGTTTGCTGTCGAGGATGTGGATGTCGCGCTTGTCGACGGCGATCAGGCCTGCGACTTCGAGTTCACGCAGCACACGCGAGAAGTACTCCGGCGTCAGCGACAGGCGCGAGGCCACGGTTGCCTTGCTGACAGGCAGCGACACCGTTCGCGCTTCGTCGGTGCGGCCGTCGTCGAGCACCTGGTCGCGCAGAAGATAGCCGACGACACGCTGCACCCCGCTTTGCAGGGCATAGGCCTGCACGTCGTGCACCAGGCCGTGCAGGCGCCGCGACAGGCCGGCGAGCATGCGCATGGCGAAGCGGCCGTCGAGTTCCAGTTCGGCCACCACGGCGTCGCGATGGACCGACAGCAGCAGCGTGTCGGCCAGCGCCTGGGCGTTGACCATGCAGGGCCTGCCCAGGAACATCAGGGCCTCTGCGAAACTCGCGCCGGGGCTGACGAGTTCGATCACCTTTTCCTGCCCCGCCGGCGAAACCACGAACAGTTTGACCTGCCCGACGACGACGACATGGAAAGCATCACAAGGCTCGCCGACGCGAAAGACCATGCCTCCGCGTTCGAAACGCCGCAGCTGGCAGCCCTGTGCCAAGCGCTCACGTTCGGCACTGCCGATGTCGGAGAACAAGGGCAGCACCGCCAGGAAGCGGGGAATGTCGAAGTTGCGGGTATCGAGCACGGTGGAGTTTTCCCTGAAGCAGCAACACCCAACGCCTGATGCAGGCCTTGCTCGAACATTACATCACCTTGCGCCAGTTGCACGTCGGCTTCGTCACCGCCAGTGGCAGTCTGTTCGCTTTGCGGGCGTTCGCCACGCTCGCTGGCGCGCGGTGGCCGCTCTCGCGGCCGGCCCGGGTGGCCAGCTGGGCCATCGACACCGGCCTGCTGAGCGCCGGCGCGTTGCTGTGGGCTGCGCTGCAGCTCAACCCCGTGGTGCAGGCCTGGCTGGGCGCCAAGCTGCTGCTGCTTCTGGTCTACATCGGCCTGGGCACGATGGCGCTGCGGCGCGCGCGCACGCCCCTAGGGCGTCTGGCATGGACGCTGGCCGCCCTGGTCTGCTTCGCATGGATCGTCGGCACGGCCATCGCGCACGACCCGTACGGACCGCTGCGCTGGCTGTCGACCTGAACCGAGGTGTCTGCAGTCCGTTCGCTGCGTGAAGAGGCTCTGCACGCAGCACGCCTGGCGCCACCTTGGCGGCGAAGCCCGCCGTTGACAGGTGAGGTGATCGTTTCAGGTGTCGGGGGCGGCAGGTTTTGCTGCACTCGTCGGCGTGAAGGCGTCGGAAAAGCAGTACTGCTCGGACAGGCCGTGTGCGATGAAGTCGGGCACGGCCGCCGTCACCATGCGTACCGAGCCGCAGGCGTAGACCTCGTAGCCAGTCAGGTCGGGGTGGTCGGCCAGCAGCGCCTCGTGCACATACCCACGCCGCCCGGCCCAGGCGCTGCTTTCGTCGGGCTCCGACAGCACCGGCACGAACTTGAAGTTGGCATGTTCACGCTGCCAGCGTGCGACAGTCTCCAGCAGATAGAGGTCGTGCTCGTGGCGCACGCCCCAGTACAGCTCCATCGGCCGGCGCACCCCGCGGCGGAAGGCTTCTTCGAGGATGCTCTTGATGGGCGCGAACCCGGTGGCACCGGCTACGAAGAGGATGGGGCGCTGGCTGTCGTGCAGGGTGAACCGGCCCAGGGGGCCTTCGAATTCGACGGCGTCACCGACCTTCATGCGCTCGAAGACATGGCCCGTGTAGCGGCCGCCGGGGACCCACCGCACGTGCAGTTCGATCACGTCGCCTGCGGTCGAAGGGGGCTGGCCGGGGTCGGCCGGCGCGCTGGCAAACGAGAAGGCGCGCCGGGCACCGTCTTCGAGCACGATGTTGAGGTATTGCCCGGCCACGAAGGGCAGTTTCTCGTCGCCGGGCAGCGTGATGAACACGCGCATCAGGTCAGGGGCCAGGCGCTCCATCGCACTGACGTGGCCGTGCCGGCGTCGCAACCCGGCGGCGGTTTCACGCGCGGCGCCGTCGGCCTCGCCGAGCGTCAGCGTGGGCACGCCTTCGACCTCGATCTCCAGGTCTTCCAGCGCCACCGCGCAGCACATCAGCGTCTGGCCGCGTGAGCGCATGACCGTCGTCAGCGCCGCAGCCTGGTAGGGGCCGTGGTCGACGCGGCCGTTGAGCACCGTGCACACGCACACACCGCAGCCGCCGCAGCGGCAGTCGTAGGGCAGCGCGACGCCGGCGCGCAGGCCGGCCTCGAGCAGCGTTTCACCAGCCCTTGCCGCGAAGCGCACCGGCCCAGGGTGCGCCGTCAGCTGCATCAGCTGTGCATCGCCGCGCCGCGGCGGCAGCCAGGGCAGCAGCAGCAGCAGCAGCGTGGCGCCGCCCACCACGCCCCACACCACGCCCAGCGGCCAGGCGTAGAGCAGCGGGAAGAGGGCCAGCAGGAACCAGTCGAACATCAACACGGCCGGCGCCGTGTGCAGGTCTGCCGGGCCCTGGCTGGCCACCGGCGTGGCCAGCGCCAGCACCAGCAGCATCAGCACCAGCGCCACCGTGATGGGCCGCGGTGGCTGCGTGCTGGCCTTGGGCACACGCTGCACGTGCAGCCACATCACCAGCAGCATCACCAGCGGCACGCCGATGTGGATGAACACCAGCAGCGAGAACAAGCGGTTGCCGACGTGCTCGGGCAGGATGAAGTTGCGGATCAGCGTGCCGCCGAAACCGGGCAGCCAGTCGATCCACTCGAAGCTGGCCTGGGTGACGAACTGCGCCAGGCGGTCCCAGGGCAGCATGTAGCCGTTGACGCCGGCCACGAAGGCCAGCCACACCAGCACCACGCCGGTGACCCACGAGAACCAGCGGAAGCCGCGCAGGCGGTCGAACGCGAAGTAGCGCAGGGCGTGGATGCTCATCGTCAGCACCAGCGCGTCGGACGCGTGCCGGTGCACCGTGCGCAGCACGCCGCCGGCACCCCACAGTGTTTGCGCCAGCGCTTCCATCGACCGGTGGGCCCCTTCGACGCTGGTGTCGAAAAAGGCGTACAGCACCAGGCCCGTGGCGCCCACCACCCAGAACAGGAAGAAGCTGATGGCGCCCAGGTGGTACAGCGGGTTGAGGCGGTCGCCGAAGGCGCGGTTGAACAGGCCCTCGGCGCCCATGAAAGCCGCGCGCAGGGCACGCTGCATCGAGGCGATCATCGCGTGGCCTTCGCTGTCGTGGTCATCGTGTCGGTGTCATGAACGCGGCTGGCGCATCGCGCGCACCACCACCACCACGAAGAGCAGGCCGCCGGCGATGGCCAGCAGCCCGCCCAGGCCCATCAGGCCCATGCCGGCCACCTCGCCGGGGCTGCGCAGCACCTGTTCTGCGCCGGCCACCTTGCGCTGCACGCCATAACCGCCCGACCACACCAGGCCGACGATGTGCAGCAGCTGCCCGCCGCCGTAGAGCCCCGGTTGCAGCACGGCAGCACGGCCGGCCGGCGCGCGGTAGCCCAGCTGCGGCAGCAGGTGGTAGACGACGCCCATCAGCGCCAGCGTCACGCCGACGATGCAGCCGTGGTAGTGCGCCGGTATCTTGACGTTGTTGCCCTGGATGGCCAGGCCGATGACCCCCCCGGCGACGAACAGCAGCATCGACGCCAGCAGCGCCGAACGCAGCGGGCGCTGTTCTGCGGACAGCGCGGGCAGCGGGCGCTGCGTGCCCGTGAGCGCAGGCCCGGCGCGCCGAGCCGCCATCGCCAGCAGCACCGCCAGCGCGAGCGGCGCGATGGCCAGGCCGCCGCCGAAGCGCATGCCCCAGGTGTGCATGTCGCGGTGTTCGACCGTGCTCACCTCGTGCATCAGGTAGGCCAGCGGCGTGCCGAAGACACCGACGAGCGCCACCACGAACAGCAGCAGCACGATGCGCGGGCTGAGCGGAACGCGGCCACCGCAGGCCTGCGCCAGTGCCAGCCAGGCCACCAGCATCAGCAGTGTCCAGGTGAACTGCAGTGCGTGGCCACCGCCCCAGAAGAGGATTTCGTAGTAGGCCTTGGCAGGCAGGCTGGTCGGCACGACGGCCAGCGACCAGGCGAAGGCGAGCAAGGCCACCGCTGCAGCCACGGCGCTGGCGTGCAGGCCGAAGCGCAGCGCGCCGGCGCCGTCCACGGCCGGGCCCACCGGCAGCGCACGGACCAGGCTCAGCAACACCAGCAGCAGCGCGCCCAGCCCGAACACACCCACCGCGCCGCGGAAAGCGGCGCTGTCCAGCATCGGGATGTAGTTGGCCATCACCGCCGGCCCGCCGCCGACGAAGGCCGCCAGCGCCATGCCCAGCGCACCGGCGCCGCACAGCAGCAAGGGCACCCAGTTCAGCGCCGCGCCGGCACCGGAGCGCGCCGGGCGTGCGTTCAGGCTCCACAGCAGGCCGGCGATAGCCACGAACCAGACCAGCACCGACAGGTCGACGTGCACCACCAGCGCGACGCGGAAGAAGTCGCCCGCCGGCAACCAGGCGTTGATGACCGGCGTGCGCGCCAGCACCAGCAACACCGAAAACAGGCCCGACCCCACCAGGGCGGCCAGCGCCAGCAGCATCCAGGCGCGCGCCAGGCTGCGCTGGCCGGCCGCGACCCAGGGCAGCGTGTAGTCGGCCGGGCTGGAGGCCGTGGCGCCGTCGTGGCCGGGGCGTTGACTGCTCGCAGCCTGCGGCAGTGATCGCCGGCCGTCTGTCGGGGTGGTGAGGGTGCTCATTGCAGCGTGATGCCGCCTTTCGCGGCGTCGAAATCGATCACCAGCACCTGGCCCGGCACCAGCGTCACGCGGGCGTCGCGGCGGTAGCCGGCGTCGCGTGCACGCACGTCGTCGGACAGCCGCACGGCGATCTGGTGCACGCCTGCGGGCACCACCAGCCGCTCGTAGACCGCGGCGGCACCATCCTTGGCCACGCCGGTGGGCGGTGCCACGCGCTGCAGCACGGTGCGGCCGTCCAGGTCGACCTGCACCGTCACCGGCGAACGTTCGCGCGGGCAGATCTTCGGCTCGCGCATGTTCGGCGGCAGGCGGGCCAGTTCCTCCGCGCTCAGCATGCGGCAGTCGCCCACCGGCTTGCCCACGCGCGTGAAGCTGAGCTTGATGAGTGCCTCGTCGGCCTGCAGGTGCCGGTAGGGCGGCCATTGCGAAAAGACGCCGATGGTCAAGGCGAACAGCCCGTAGAGCAGCAGCTGCCCGAGCCAGGCGCGCGGGCCCAGCCGGGTCGGGCTTCGGGCAGGGGTGTCAGGCATGGTGCAGGCGCAATGTAGGGTCCGGGTCGGGGGCCAGCGTCTGCACACGCTGGCGCAGGCGTTCCAGACCGGCGGCCAACTGGTCTTCGTCGCCGGGGCCGGCGAACACCAGTTCCAGCCGCTGCGCAGCCAAGCCGGCACGCAGGTGCGGTTCACGCTCGCCGGCGAGGCGTTCGGCCGTCCAGCGCTCGCCGAGCCGGAACTCGCAGCCGCCCTCGCGGCAGGCCGCCACCAGCACGCCGGCGGCGCCGTCGCGCAAGGCGTACTCGACGAAGGACGGCGGCAGCTGGCCGGCGCACAGCAGGCTGAAGGGCGTGACGTCGGATGCCGCCAGACTGCTGCAACGCGCACCGTGGTCACAGCCGAACATCACCAGCGGCCTGGCGGTTTGCGCCGTGCTCACGGCCTGTTGCAGGCGCTGGCGCAACGTGTTCATGGCGAGCTGCGGCATGTCGATGCCGGTGACCAGCTGTGCCGCGGTGCGAAAGGGTGTCGACGAAGGGCAGGCGCCGGCGCAGATGCCGCAGCCGGCGCACAGGTCGCCGTCCACCTGCGCCAGCGTGCGGCCGATGCGCTGGTTCGGGTGCGGCACCATCGTGATCGCGGCGTAGGGGCAGTCGACGAAACAGCGCTTGCAGCCGTTGCAGTTGTCGGCGTCGACCACCGCCACCGCCGGGCGCGGCGGCTGCGGCAGGAAGGGCAGCGCGAACAGCAACGCGGCGCCAGCGCCGACCACGGTCCAGACGAAGGCCGGCGAGGTGGCATCGACCAGCGGGTGCACGAAGAGCAGGATCCAGTCGAGCCGCAGTTGATCGGGCACGCGGGCCAGCGTGGCCGGCGCGTGGCTGGCCACAGGGCTGGCCAGCGCCAGTGCGGCCAGCGTGGCCAGCAGCCCCAGCGCCAGCGGGCGCGGCGGCAGCACGGCGGCGCGCGTGATGCGCTGGATGTGAAACCACAAGCCGAACAGCAGCAAGAGCGGCACGCCGACGTGCACGAACACGAAGAGCGAGAAGAGGCGGTCGCTCACCGCCCCTTCGACGAGGAAGTTGCGCGCCAGCGGCGCCGCCAGCAGCGGCAGCGCGTCCAGCCACTCGGCCGTGGCGATGGCCGAATACTGGCCCAGCTGGTCCCAGTTGATCCAGAAGCCGCCGATGGCGCTGACAAAGACGAAGCCGATCAGCGGCACGCCGGTCAGCCAGTGAAAACGCCGGAAACCGCGTGCGTGCCCGTGCAGCCATTCGCGCAACAGGTGCAGCGCCATCACGATCACCAGCACGTCTGCGGCATAGCGGTGCAGACCGCGCAGCAGCCGGCCCAGGCCGAAGGGCAGGCGCGACAGCTCATCGATGGAGCGCCAGGCCCCCGTCACCGAGGTGTCGAAGACGATGAACAGCACCACGCCACTGGCCGCCAGCAGCCAGAAGGCCAGGAAGGCGATGGCGCCCAGGTGACGCAGCGGGTTGAGGCGCGAGCTGAAGGCGGCATCGAAGGCGCCTTCGACGGCGCGCCAGGCGTTCAGGCCGTGCTGCCGGAGGCTTGCTGGGGCGGTGTGCATGAACGCCGGCGCGCACGCCGCTGGTCGCGCCATTCGATGAGCAGGTAGATCGCCACGCTGAAGAAGAACAGCGCGCCACCGATGAGTTCGAAGATCAGCTTGTAGTCGTAGCGGTACTCGCCGGTCTCGGGGTCGTAGACGGTGCACAGGATGCGCACCCGTTCGACCACGGCCGCCAGCGTCGACGTCGCCGCGGGTGGTGTGCCCAGCAGCAGCTGGCGCAGCGGTTCACCCAGCTGGTCGGCGCGCAGCTTGTCGCCGAAGACCTGCGCGTGGATGCGCCCCGCGGCGTCGACCACGGTGACGCCCAGCACGTGGTCGAAACCCGCCGGCGTGGCGACGTAGCTGAAGCCGAACGTGTTCGTGAGCTGGGCCACGGCCTCCCGCGACGGGCTCAGGAACTCCCAGTTGCGGTGCTCGATGAGGTGCTGGCGGGCGAACGAGCGCATCGCCTCGGGGCTGTCGAAGGGCTGGTTGAAGCCGATGCTGACGATGTTGAACTGGTGTTCGCCCAGCGTGCGTTCCAGGCCCTGCACGGCCTGCAGCAGGGCCCGTGTCTGCGTCGGGCAGACCTGGAAGCACCCGGTGTAGATGAAGCTCACCAGCAGGGGCTTGCCGCGGTAATCGGCCAGCTTCACGGGGCGGCCCTGGCGGTCGAGCAGCACCATCTCGGGCAGCGGCCTGCCGATGGCAGCCTGGGCGGCACGCAGCGCGGCGGCCTCGTTCAGCGTGGGCACGGCGCCGGGCTCGCGCGCGGTGGCTTCGCTGCTTTCGGTGCGGGTGGCGGCCGGCGCGCCGGCGCCGTCGAGGGCCCAGGTGGCGAAGGGCAGGCAGTAAGCCAGCGCCGCGACCGCGCAGGCGCGCCGTATCAGGCGGCGACGGTGGCTCGCGGTGGCTGGCGCGGTGCGCGTTCCAGGGCCATCAGCGCAACGCAGCATCGATGACCACCGCCGCCAGAAGTGCACTGAGCTGCACCATCGACGCGAAGAATGCCGCCATCGCCGTGCGGCGGTCGGGCTGGCGCACCAGCGCATGGGTCTTGCGCAGGAAGTGCACGCCGCCGACCAGGGCCCCGAGAAAGACGATCCAGCCTGCGCCGAAGAACACTGGCAGCAGCGACACCGCCACCAACGCGATGGTGCTGGCGTGCACGATGCGCGCGGCTCGCGCCGCGCCCACCACCACCGGCAGCATGGGCACGCCGGCGGCGGCGTACTGCGCTTCGTTGGCGATCGCCAGGCTCCAGAAGTGCGGCGGCGTCCACAAGAAGAGCACCAGCGCCAGCAAAGCGGCCAGCGGGCCGATCTGCGGGTTCACCGCGGCCGCGCCGGCGAGCACCGCGAAGCTGCCGGCCATTCCGCCGACGACGATGTTCCAGGGTGTGCGGCGCTTCAGTCCCAGCGTGTAGACGCCGGCGTAGGTGAGTGCGCCCAGCAGCACGAACCCAGCGGCTGCGAGGTTGACGAAGGCCACCGACAGGCCGACCGCGAACACCAGCAGCGCCACGATGCCGAGCAGCCAGCCGCTGCTGCGCGGCAGGGCGCCGCTGGCGAAGGCACGGTGGCGTGTGCGGGCCATCAAGCGGTCGCTGTCGGCTTCGATGAACTGGTTGAAGGCGCCCGCGCTGGCCGAGGCCAGGAGCACCGACAGCGCCAGCACCAGGGCCTGCAGCGGCGCCACGGTCACACCCGGCACGATGAACAGGCCGCCCAGTGCCGTGGCCATGATGAGCACGCTGATGCGCAGCTTGAAGACACCGAGTACGGTGCGCCAAAGCGCAACGACCGGCGCGCTGGACAGGGCCGCCGAGGCAGCCGCGGGTGAAACGGCAGGTTGGGCGCTGCGGTTCATGGCGTGTCTCCTGGTGGGTCTTTGCCGCCGGAATCAGGCGCGGGAAGCAGAGCCGCTGCGGCTCAACTCAAGCCCCACAGGGTCGAGAGGTACTTCCAGTTGATGAAGTAATACAGCACGAAGGCGAGCAGGAAAACCATCGCCAGCGTGAAGGTACCCGGCGCAGCGAAACCCATCGAGCCGTAGCTCTGCGCGACGGCAGACGGTGCGGCGCGCGACACCGGCGTGAACTTGCCGCTGGACGCACCGGCTTCGAGCTTGCGCCCCCACAGCAGCGAGCCCACGGTGATGTAGATGTAGATCGCACCGCCGGCGATGGCGGCGATGCCGGCAATGCCCACCAGCGCCATCATCAGGTAGGCCGCACCCGGCCACTCGTAGGCCAGCGCGGCGCCCTGGAAGGCCATGTCCCAGTGGCGTCGAGACACCCCCAGCGTGCCGGCGCCCATCATTACCAGGCAGAAGAAGTACATCGAGAAGCCGAACAGGTAAGGCTGCCACTTGGCGAGCACGGGGTTGATCATCTCGCGCCTGAACAGTACCGGAATCAGGTAGTAGGTCAGCGCCATGAAGGTCAGCGTGGTGCCCACCACCACCGTGGCGTGGAAGTGCCCCGGCACGTAGATCGTGTTGTGGATGATCATGTTGAGCTGCTCGGTGCCCATCATCACGCCCGAGATGCCGCCCAGGAAGCCGAAGCCGATGATCGAGATGAACACGCCCGAGAAGGTGGGGTTGCTCCACGGCGCCTTTCTCAGCCACTCGAACAGGCCCTTGGTGAAACCCTTCTGGCGCTGCGCCACTTCCATCGCTCCCGGGATCGTCAGGCCGTGGATCATCGAGGCCAGCACCGCGAAGTACATGAAGTAGCTGGTGTTGACGACCTTCCAGCCTGTCGACAGCCCGGGGTCGGCCAGCAGGTGGTGCGCGCTGGCCAGTTGCAGGAACAGGATGTAGAGCAGGAAGGCGGTGCGGCTGACACGTTCACTCATCGGCTTGGCGCCGAAGGCGATGGCCGCCACCAGGTACCACACCGAGATGTGCGCGGCGACGTTGATCTGCTGCGACGAGTGGCCGAAGGCCCACCAGATGGTGCGGTAGATGAGCGGGTCGACTTCCTTGACGACGCCCAGCGACATCAGCCAGGTCGGGATCAGGATGATGGCGCCCGAGGCAATGGTGAAGACCGCGATGATGGCCGCCGTGATGGCGCCGAAGGTGACCAGCGGCACCGAGCCTTCGTAGGTCTTCTCGCGCTTGGCGACCACCAGCGTGCCGAAGAAGACGAAGACCGCGATCAATGCGCCGACGGCGAAGAGGATCAGCCCGAGGTAGAAGTTGGGCTCGGCCATCATCGGCACGTAGGAAGTCATCATGACGCTGGACGCGCCGCGGAAGACCGCGATGTTGTTGACCACCGAGCCGATGAGCATCAGCGCGAAGGCCAGCCATGCGAGCTTGGGCGTGGCGATGCGACAGCGCAGCAGCGTCGAGGCGCAGAAGTACAGCACGGCGATCTCGAAGAAGATGATCCAGAAGATCAGCATGTCGATGCCGTGGGCCGTGAGCACCATGTAGAAGGTGTCGGCTTCGAGCCAGCGCACGGCCGGCCAGCGTGTCAGCACGACGCCTATGGCGAGCACGCCGCCGAACAGAAGCCAGACCACGGCGATGAAGGCGTTGGCCTTCATCAGCCATTCGGCCTGGTGCTCGAACTGCAGGCCCGAACGCGGGCAAGTGCGATAAGTGGTGGTGGTGCTCATCGCCCGCTCCTCACTTCACGTAGATGCGGCCGACCATCTTGTGATGGCCGATGCCGCAGAACTCGTTGCACACCACCGAGTAGGTGCCCGACTGGTTGGGTGTGACGGTGACGACGTGCTCGAAGCCGGGCACGATCTGGATGTTGATGTTGGCCGGCTGCAGCGAGAAGCCGTGGTTGTAGTCCATTGACGTCAGGTGCAGCTTGTAGGTCTTGCCCTTCTCGAGTTCGAGCACCGGGTAGAAGCTCCACAGCCGCGCGATCAGGTAGACGTCGCTGCCTGCCGGCGGCGCCACTACCGGCGTGGCGTTTTCGTCCTTCTCGATGCGCACCGTGTACTTGTCCACCATGGCCTGGGTCTTGGCCATGAACACTTCGGGCGTGGTGCGGTAGGTCTCGGTGGACAGGTTCTGTTTGCCCCAGACATGCCAGCCGACCATCATGGCGAACATGATCAGACACCAGATCAGCGCGATGGCGATCCACGTGCCCTCGACACGGTCGATCGGATGTTTGTACCAGAGGCGTTCGGCGGGGGGGAGGATGGCGCTCATGGGGCTCTCCCGGCCTACTTGGCCATCGGCAGCGTCAGGATGTCGACGACGCCCCAGACGGTGTAGACCATCATGGGCACGAAGACACCGATGAACAGCAGCAGGAAGGGGTTGTCGAGCAACTGCTGCACCCAGGGCACGGGTTCGTTGTCGTCGTCGTGTGTGTCTTGCGTGTTCATCGTCGTCTCCTTCGTCATGTCGCAGGCGCGCAGCGGGTGCTGCATGGCCCGATGCCCCTCGGACGGCAGGCTCGCGGCATTCTGTGGCGCGCACGCCGCGGCGAAAAATGAACCAGTTCAAGGAATCGAGGCCTGACCCACCCAGGAAGACCCGCATGCCCGCGAACAAGTGGCGTTGGCCGAGCGCGGTGGCTACGATGAATCGCGAAGCCCCGAACCGATGACCGAAGACCGTCGCCTCCTGACCCTGCGCCGCCTGGCCTGGGCCTGCCTGCTGCTGATGCTGGTGGTGACCAGTGCCAGCGCCTGGCTGCGTCTGGCGCAGCCGCGCCCGGCCTGTGTCGACTGGCCGGGTTGCCGCAGTGCCGATCGCCCCGCTGCGGCGGCCGTGGCGCCAGCGCTGCTGGGTGCGCCGCGTGTGCTGGCGCTGGTGCGTGCAACGCACCGCGCGGCTGCCACGGCGGTCTTGGTGATGGTGTTCGCCATGGTGGTGCTGAGCTGGGCGCGACCACCGCGCCGACCGGCCGCGGGGCGCCTGGCACTGGCGCTGCTGGTGCTGGCGCTGGGCTTGTCGGCGCTGGGCATCGTCACGCCCGGCTCGCGTGCGGCAGGCGTGCTGCTGGGCAACCTGCTGGGGGGCCTGCTGATGCTGGCACTGAGCTGGCGACTGGTGGTCCAGCTGCACGACGGGCCGGGTTCGAGCCCCCCGCTTGCGCGCTGGGCGCTGCTGGGTGCCGGGCTGTGGGCGTTGCAGGCCGCGCTGGGTGCACTTTCGGGCGGCGGTCAGTTCCACGTGGTGCCCGTGGCGCACCTGTCACTGGCGTTGCTGGCGGGGCCTTGTTCGCTGGGCGTGGGTTGGGTGGTTCGCAGACAGGGCGGGCGGGGTGAAGGCGTGGCCTTGCTATGGATCACCGGGCTGCAGTTCGTGCTGGGGGCCGGTGCCGCCGCTTCGGCGGCGACGCCTGCGCTGGTGCTCCTGCACAACATCGGTGCCGCCCTGGGCCTGGCGCTGCTGCTGGGGCTGGCACGCCGTTAGACCGCGGCTCCGGCTGCGGTGGGCGAACCCAGAACCGCGCGCAGGCGGGCGCACTCACACGAGCGGCCAAGCGGCGACGCCTTGCCAAGCGGCGGCTGGCAGCCGGGAGTGGGCCAGCAGGCCACCATCGCGATCCAGCCGCAGCAGGGCCGGCGGGTCGCTGCACAGCACGAGAAGCTCCGCGGCCTGCGACGTGCCACTCATGGCCACGACCGGCCCCGCGACGGCGTCCACCCGTTGCCACCCACGTTGATCGTTATCCAGCCGCCACAGTGCTGAGCCGCGCTGTTCAGCCACCTGCGCCCACAGGGCAGCATCCGCGGTGTCTTCCACGGGCTGCAGCTGCTGCACCGGCCCAGGCAGCGCGCTGACGGCCCTGCGCACCCAGCGTGCCGTGTCGAAGACATGGACGTCATGCCCTGCCGGCAGCCACCACTCGAAGGCGCCGTGCCCGCGCGCTGTGCGGCGCAGCGTGGCTGCGGCCGGGTTGGCGGCTTCGGCATGCAGCGCGGCAATGCGGCGGCGCACATCCAGGTGCATCACGGCCAGCTCGGCGCCCTGTGTGCCGGCCAACCATGGCACGCGGGTGTCGGCAAAGGTGAACTCCGGCAGCGGTCGGCCCAGCGGTGCGCGGCGTGCGCCGAGATAACCCACCTTCGCGATGGCCTCGCCCATGCGGTAGTCGTGCACCAGGCCGTCGAAGATCGGCGCGGCCTGGGGGTCGAGCGAGATCTCCCACACTTCGCCCAGCGCCGGCCAGGCAGCGACGAAGCTGTGGCGCTGCGGCAGCGAGAACAGGGCCGTGGCCCGGCCCCGATGCTCACCGCCGAGGTCGGTACCGTCGAAGAGCCTGTGCACGGAGCCACTGCCGTCGAGCAGGCTGAGTTGTGTGGCGTGGGCTGCGGCCACCCAGCGGCCGTCGGGGCTGGCGGCGAAGGCGTGCACGGGTGCGGTGAATGCCACCGTGCGCTGCAACTGCCAGGCGTTGTCGCCTCCTGGCGCCCAGCCACGCAGCGCGCCTTTGGCGTCAACCAGCCACAGGCCGCGCGACGTGAGGGCAGGGCGCGTACCGGCGGCCAGACGGTCGGGCAGGCGCTGCATCGCACCGTCGGGGCCGGCCACACAGCAGCCGTCCGCGCCCCAGGCCAGCACGTGGCCGGCCAGAGGGGTCGCGGCATGTCCACGCGACGGCAGCGCAGCGCCGCTGCAGCCCCAGAACAAGGTGCTCAGTGCGGCCCGGCGTTGCATCGCCAGCGATCGGTCACCGCGGCGCCGACCGCTTCGGCCGGGGCGCTACTGCTTGAGGATCCACTCCACGGCAGCCTTGAGCTCCGCGTCGCCGATCTTGGCCACCGGGTTCGGTGGCATGGGGATCGGGCCATAGACACCCTTGCCCCCTGCGCGTGCCTTGGCCGTCAGGTTGGCCACGGCGTCGGCCTTGCCCTTGTTCTTGGCGGCAATGTCCTTGTACGACGGGCCGACGAGCTTCTTGTCCTTGGTGTGGCAGGCATTGCAGCCGGCCTTGGTCATGTCGGCCTCGGGGTCGGCCAGGGCCGGGGCCGAGAGCCCCAGCCCCAGCACGGTCAGGCCCAGCATCGAAATCATCTTGTGCATGGTGTTGGCTCCAGGGCAGGGTTCAGTAGACGTCGTGCTGCGTGTTGTAGATGTTGAAGTGGCCCGTGGGCGTGATCAGTCGCGGGTCCTTGATCACCGCCTTCAACTTGAGCGTCTTGTCATCCACCACCACTAACGCGCTTTGCTTGTCTTTCGCCGACCAGACCGCGAACCAGACCTCGTCACCGGCCTTGTTGAACTCGGGTTGAACGACGCGCTTGGCACCGTCGTCGCTCAGCCCGGCCCATTCGGCGATGGGCAGCACGGTGTAACCCTTGTCGAGGTTCTTGATGTCGTAGACGGCCACCGACTGCGAGATCTTCGCGTCGGGGTTCAGCGGCGTGTCCGAATACAGGTGCCGGCTCTTCGGGTGGCTCTTGATGAACAGCGCCCCGCCACCCTGGCCCTTCAGGTCGGCCACTTTCTTGAAGGCGTTGGCCTTGTGCTTGACGGGGTCGGTGCCGATGAGCGCGATCGTCTCGTCACCCAGGTGGCCGGTGGCCCAGACGGGGCCGAACTTCGGGTGGATGAAGTTGGCGCCGCGCCCGGGGTGCGGGATCTTGCCCACGTCGACGAGCGCCGCCAGCTTGCCTTCCTTGGCATCGATGACCGAGATCTTGTTGCTCTGGTTGGCCGCGACCATGAAGTAGCGCTTGCTGGAATCCCAGCCGCCGTCGTGCAGGAAGGGGGCCGAGCCGATCTCGGTGATCTTCAGCGCATCGAGATTGGTGTAGTCGACCATCAGCGTCTTGCCGGTCTCCTTCACGTTGACCACGAACTCGGGCTTGAAATGGCTGGCCACGATGGACGCCACGCGCGGCTCGGGGTGGTATTCCTGCGTGCCGACGACCATGCCGCGGGTGCTGACGACCTTCACCGGCTCGAGCGTGTCGCCTTTCATGATCACGAACTGCGGCGGCCAGTAAGCACCTGCGATGGCCAGCTTGTCGGTGTAGTCACCCTCCTTGCCCTTGTACTTGCTGGTGTCCACCGAACGCGCCTCGAGGCCGATGCGGACCTCGGCCACGTTGTCGGGCGTGGCCATCCACAGGTCGATCATGTTGACCTTGGCGTCGCGCCCGATCACGAACAGGTAGCGCCCCGAGCCCGAGGTGCGCGAGATGTGCACCGCGTAGCCGGTCTTGACGATGTTGATGATCTTCTTGGTGTCACCGTCGATCAGCGCCACCTCGCCGGTGTCGCGCAGCGTCGTCGAGAAGATGTTCTCGATGTTGTAGCCGTTCATCTTCTTCGTCGGCCGCTGCGCCGGCGGCACGATGACCTTCCAGGTCGCCTTCATCTGCGCCATGCCGAACTCGGGTGGCACCGGCGGGTCCTGCTGGATGTAGCGGGCCATCACGTCGACGGTCTTCTCGTCCATCTCGCCCGAGGTCAGCCAGTTCGGCATGCCGGCGGGCGAGCCGTAGGCGATGAAAACCTTCAAGTACTCGGTGCCCTTGTCGATGGTGAGGTCGGGCGTCAGCGGCTTGCCGGTGGCGCCCTTGCGCAGCACGCCGTGGCAGCCGGCGCAGCGCTCGAAATAGGTCTTGCGGCCGAGTTCGAACTCGGCCTGCGTCATCTTCGGTGCCTTCGGGTTGGCGCTCTGGTACATCGGTACTTCACCCAGCGGCGAGGTGCCGGCCTGGTAGTTCATTTCGGCCGGCGACACAGGCTTCTTGTCCTGTGCGTGCGCGGGGAAGGGGGCGGCGGTGAACAGCAGCGTCGCCAGCGTCACCCAGCGGGCGAGGGGCTTCAGGATCTTCATGCGGCTTCCTTTGTCTTGGCTTCCCGGAGGTGCTTCGGAGACTGTTCGGATTCGATTGCGATGGTCACGCCAGCCTTGGGGCCTTTCCTTGAACTGGTTCAAGCGAAACGGCGGTGCGCGGGTTTGTGCGGGTACCGCCAAAACTGTCCCAGTTCAAGGACGCCGGACGCCAACGCGGCGATGCTGCACGGCATGGCACGCTCTTCGGCCGGTGCGCGATGACGCACGCCTTCACCCACCGCTTTGCGCCGAGCCGGCGCGTTCACTCGCGGCGGCGCGGCGCGGCGCTGGCACTTGCGCTTGCGCTTGCGCTCGCGGGCTGGTCGCGCGCGGCCACTGCGTCGACGCAGACCGCCGAAGCGGCACCCGTGCTGCAGAGCGTCGTCGTCACCGCCACCCGCCACGGCATGCTGGAAACGGCCGCGCCGGCCGCGCTGAGCGTGGTCTCGCGACGCCAGATCGAGGCCCGCGGCGCCGACAACCTGCTCGACGCGCTGCGCGGCGAGACCGGCGTCAGCCTGCAGGGCAGGGCCATCGGCGGGCGCAAGGTGCTCAGCCTGCGCGGCATGGACAGCAAGCACACGCTGTTCCTCGTCGACGGCCGGCGCGTGGGCGCCAGTGACGGCGTCATCGGCCATTCGGACTTCCAGTACGACTGGATCGCCGTGGAAGACATCGAGCGCATCGAGGTCGTGCGCGGCCCGATGTCGGTGCTGTACGGGTCAGAGGCGCTGGGCGGTGTCGTCAACGTCATCACGCGCGAGCCGGGCGACACCTGGCGTGGCAGCGCCCGTGTCGAAGGCAGCCAGGCCGAGGGTGGGCGCGGCGGTGACGGCCAGCGGCTGGCGCTGCGCGTGGACGGCCCGCTGGGCCTGGGCAGCGGCCTCTTCATGCGCGCCGGCGCTGCAGCCACGCGGCTGGACGCGCTGGCCTCGCCGGCCGACCCGCTGATCTCGGCACTGGAAGGCCGCGAGAAAGACGACGCCTGGCTCGGCCTGGCCTGGCGCGGGGACGGCCAGCGTGTCGACTTCGAGCACCGCGCCGGCCGCGAGCAGCGCGACGCCGCCGCACGCGAGCGCAGTGGCCGGCGGCGTTACCACGACACTGTCAACCACCTGGAACGCTCGCTCACTTCACTGGGCTGGGAAACCGCATGGACGGGTGCGAGCGGGCTGCCTGCAGGCACCGGCCAGCTGCGGGCTTACCGGTCGCGCATCGACATCGAGAACCAGCGCAGCGCGGGCGTGGCCGTCAACCCGCCGCAGCAGATCGACGACCGTGTGCTGGAAGGCCAGGCACGGCTGGCGCTCGGCGCCCACGCCTTCACCGGCGGCTTCGAGGTGCACGACGAATCGCTTGCCGACCCCGGCCTGCCCGGGGGCGAGTCGGTATCGCGCAGCCGCGCACTGTACCTGCAGGACGAGTTGGCGGTGACACCCCGCTTCAGCCTCACGCTGGGGCTGCGCCACGACCGCTACCGGCTGTTCGGCCACGAATGGAGCCCGCGGCTGTACGGTGTCTGGCAGCTTGACGCGGCGTGGACCGTCAAGGGCGGCTACAGCCACGGCTTCAAGGCGCCGAACCTGAAGCAGATCGTGCCCGGTGGCCGTGCCGAGGGCCCCAACACCCTTCTCGGCAACCCGGCGCTGCAGCCCGAGCGCAGCCGCGGCACCGAGCTCGGCGTCGCTTATGCCGCCGGCGCGACGCAGGCCCAGCTGATGCTGTTCGACCAGCGGGTGAACGACCTGATCGAAGTGCGGCTGGTGGCTGCCGGCGCCGTGCCTGGCGTCGGCACCTACACCTACGAGAACCTGGCACGCGCGCGGCTGCGCGGCGCCGAGACCTCGCTGGCGCAGGCCCTCGGCAGCGGCTTCGCGCTGCAGCTGAGTTATGCCTACCTGGACGCACGCACTGCGGCCGGGCAGCGCCTGGACAAGCGGCCGCGCCACAGCGCCACGGTGCGCCTGGACTGGCAGGGCGGCCCCTGGCGTGCGGGCGGCCACGTCGAAAGCAGCACCCACCAGCAGTTGCCTGCGCTGACCGCGGGCGCGCCGTCTCAGAACGTGGGTGCCGTCACCCTCGTCGGCGCCCATGTCGCGCGCAAGCTGCCCTGGGGCCTGGAGCTGGCCCTGGGTGTGCAGAACCTGAACCAGATGCAACTGGCCGACGTGTCGCCGCTGTTCACCCACGTCGAACCGCCGCGCAGCTGGCGGCTGACGCTGCGTGGCCGCTGGTGACCGCACGGCACCACTGCAAGCGAAGCCAAGCGCAGGGTTGCGCACCTCCTGGCCTGTTCGCTGCTCCATTGATACCCATCCATGCAAGGTCAACCGATGCGTCAAGAACTGCCCGAAGGCCCTGAACTGGTGTGCCCGGCCGGCTCGCTGCGGGCGCTGCAGGTGGCGGTGGACGCCGGCGCCGACGCGGTCTACCTCGGCCTGAAGGACGCCACCAACGCGCGCAACTTCGCCGGGCTGAACTTCGACGACGCCCAGGTGCGCGACGGCGTGGCCCATGCCCATTCGTACGGCGCCAAGGTGCTGATGGCGCTGAACACCTACGCCGACGCGCACGACGCCGGGCCCTGGTACCGCGCCGTCGACAAGGCCGTCGCGCTGGGCGCCGACGCGCTGATCGTGGCCGACACCGCGGTGATGGCCTACTGCCGTGACCACCACCCCGGCCTGCGCCTGCACCTGTCTGTGCAGGCGTCGGCCACCAGCCATGCCGCCATCGCGTTCTACCGGCGCCGCTACGGCATCCAGCGTGCGGTGCTGCCGCGCGTGCTGACGCTGCAGCAGGTGGGCCAGCTGATCCGCCACACCGAGGTGGACATCGAGGTCTTCGGCTTCGGTAGCCTGTGCGTGATGGTCGAGGGCCGCTGTGCGCTGAGCTCCTACGTCACCGGCCAGTCGCCCAACAACGCCGGTGTCTGCTCGCCGCCGTCGGCGGTGCGCTGGGTCGACCGCCCTGAAGGTGTTCAGGCCCGGCTCAATGACGTGCTGATCGACTGTTATGCGCCGGACGAACCGCGCGGCTATCCCACGCTGTGCAAGGGTCGCTTCGACGTGGCGGGCGAGCGCGACTACGCGATCGAAGAGCCGACCAGCCTGAACACGCTGGCCCTGCTGCCCGAGCTGATGGCCCTGGGCGTGAAGGCCATCAAGATCGAAGGCCGGCAGCGCAGCGCGGCCTACGTGGGCCAGGTCACCGCGGTCTGGCGCGCGGCCATCGACCATGCCCGTGCCGCGCCCGGCCGCTACGCCGTGCTGCCCGAGTGGACGGCCCAGCTGGCCCGCCACGCCGAAGGCCAGCAGCACACCCTGGGTGCCTACAACCGACCCTGGCGCTGAGGCACGACGCGGCCACCCGCCGCAGGGTACTTGGACGCACCACCCGATGAAGAACACACCGATGCCAACCGCGCTGCCCCATGCCCGCCTGACCCTGACCGTGGGGCCCGTGCTCTACCACTGGTCGCGCAGCAGCCTGCTGCACTTTTACGCCGACCTGGCCGACAGCCCGGCCGACACCATCGTGCTGGGCGAAGCCGTCTGCGCGCGCCGCCGCGAGCTGCGCCTGGACGACTGGCTGGCGCTGGGGCGCGAGCTGTCGGCGGCCGGCAAGCAGGTGGTGCTGGCCACGCAGACCTTGATCGAGAGCGAGGCCGATCTGCGCCTGCTGGAACGCCAGGCCGAGCAGCACGAATTTGCCGTCGAGGCCGGTGATGCCTCGGCCTTGCAGCTGCTGGCCGGCCGCGTGCCGCTGGTGCTTGGGCCGCACCTCAACATCTACAGCCGTGCCGCTTTGCAGGAGCATGCCGACCTGGGTGCCGACCGCTGGGTGGCGCCGGTGGAACTTTCGCTGGACCAGCTGGCGGCGGTCAACCCGGCGCAAGACCCGGTGCGCACACCCGCGGGTTTGCCGATGCGCACCGAGTGCTGGGCTTTCGGCCGCCTGCCGCTGGCCTTCTCGGCGCGCTGCTTCACGGCGCGGCACCACCGCGTGCCCAAGGACGATTGCGGTTATCGCTGCCTGGCCGACCCCGACGGCCTGCTGCTGTCGTCCACCGAGGGCCGGCCCTTCCTGAACCTCAACGGCACGCAGACGCAATCGGCCACGGTGCAGAACCTGCTGGGCGACGGCGCACGGCTGCGGGCGGCCGGCGTGGCCAGCCTGCGCCTGTCACCCTGTGCCCGGGGGTTCAACCAGGTGCTGGCCGACTTCGACGAGGTCATGAATGGCCAGGCCAGCGTGGCCGGCCGCGCCGAGGCCTGGGCGGCGCTGGGCGTGCCCGGCCCGTTCAGCAACGGCTACCTGCACCGCCTGCCCGGCATGGTCTGGCAATCGGCGTGAAACCTCTGCCGGCCCCGGTGGTCGGTTTGCAAGAAAGGGTTGAGCCATGAGCGTCGCCACACCGTCTCATCCCCGGCCTTTGGGCCTGCCGGCCTGGCTGGCCCCGCTGCACCAACGCACCTGTGCGTTGGTCGACCGGCTGCCGGTGGCGCCGCCGTCGTTCCTGCTGGCACAGGTGCTGGACCGCGTGCTGCTGCCGCGCCTGCCCGCCGACGCGCGGCGCGCGCTGGCGGGGCACTGCGTCGAACTGCGCGTCAGCGACTTCGCGCTGCGCGTGCGCCTGCAGATCGGTCCGCACGGCTTCGTGGCGGCGCCGGACCGCGGCGCACCCGCACTGCGCATCGTGGCGCCGGCGTCCAGCTACGTCCGCCTGCTGCGTGGCGAAGACGACCCGGACCGGCTGTTCTTCGAGCGCGCGCTGGTGATGGAAGGCGACACCGAACTGGGCCTGATGCTGAAGAACACGCTGGACGCCATCGGCCCGCTGTGGCCGCGCCCGCCGGCATCCGTGCGCAAGCGCGCCTGAGCATGGCCGGCCGGCGCGCCGGCCTCAAGGCGTCAGGGGCTCAGACCAGGCATGCGCGACATGCCCGGGCCTTCGCCAGCCGCCGGGCAGTCCGCAGGGACTGCCCGGCGCGCGGGATCAGCCGCACTGCCCGATGTCGCCGCAGGCGGTGCAGAAGTCGCAGCCGTCCTTGTGGATGACGCTGGCGTTCCCGCACTCCGCGCAGACCTTGCCGGCCAGCACGCGGGGCCGCGCGGACGGGTTGCCGGCCGATTCGAGCACGCCCATGTCGCGCAGCGGAAAGCCGTCTTCGTCGAGCACGCCCAGCATGGCGTAGCGGTGGATGATCAAGCGCGCCATGTAGGCCACGGTCGAAGGCCAGGTCTGCTGCCGGCGCTCACCGCGCGGCAGGCCGGGCACGAAGGCCATGAAGTGGCCCAGCGGCTCGGCGTAGTTCAGCAGCTTGCGCAGCTTCATGCCTATCCAGGCCGGGTCGATGACGCGCATGTCGAGTGACAGCAGCCGCGCCAGGCCGTCGAGCGCGCGCGGGTAGTTGCCCGAGAAGCCGACCGCGCAGGGCCGCGTCACGATCGTGCGGTCGGGGCCGGGAAAGGTCACTTCCTTGAGCGTCAGCGTGAACTGCTCGCCGGTGCCGGGGTTGTCGATGTCGACCGCCCAGGCCAGCGTGCCCGAAGGCCCGGTGAGCGGTTCGGTGACGCTGAACATGGCGTCCATCACCGGCGTGGCGGCCTTGCTGCCAGGGTGCGGCAAGGCGTCGAGCTGTTCGCAGCGCCAGCGGATCACGGCCGCGGTGGCCGCGACCACGCCGGGGAAGAGCCGCAGCTCGCCGTGCGGCGGGAAGGGCATCTCGAAGGGGCGCTCCTCGGCCACCGTGGCCAGTGCGTCGAGCTTGAGCAGCAGCCAGGCCGCGTCGTTGGCACGCAGGTCCATCGACAGCGTCTTGGCCAGTGCACCCAGGCCGCGTGGCTGCTCGGCGCCGTTGACCCAGACCTCGAAGGGCTGGGCCGACCTGCCGTCGGCGGCTGCAAGTTCGCCCACGAAGAGCGCGAAGTCGCCGAAGGGGTGGTGCACCATGAAGGTCCACGCCATGTTGCCGGCCGGCAGTTCGGGCCGACCAGGCCAGCGCAGCGACGACAGCACCGGCGCCGGCAGGCGGTCGAGCGCCAGCCGGCGGTTGGCATCGGCGATGTGCAGGCCCTCTTCCGGCGCCGTCTCGACCGCGGGCGTCACGCTCAACACCGAGCCCAGCACGCTGTTGGGCCGGTAGGTGGCCAGGCCCTTCAGGCCCGAACGCCAGGCCTCGAGGTAGAGGTTCTGGAAGTCGGCGTAGGGGTAGTCCGCCGGCACGTTGACCGTCTTGGAGATCGCGGTGTCGATGAAGGGCGCCACCGCCGCCACCATCGACTCGTGCGCCTGCGCGCTCAGCTCGAGCGCCGTCACGAAGGCCGGCGACAGCGCCGCGGTTTCGCCCTTGAGGTGCCGGTACAGGCGCCAGGCGTGGTCCTCGACCGCATAGGTCTTGTAGCTGCCGTCGGGCATGCGCTTCTTGCGCGCGTAGCTCCAGCTGAAGGCCGGCTCGATGCCGTTGCTGGCGTTGTCGGCGAAGGCCAGGCTGATCGTGCCTGTGGGCGCGATCGACAGCAGGTGCGAGTTGCGCAGCCCCTGGGCGCGGATGCGCTCGCGCAGCGCCGCGGGCAGGCGCGACACGAAGGTGCTGCCGCTGAGGTAGAGGTCGGCGTTGAAGAGCGGGAAAGCGCCACGCTCTGCCGCCAGTGCCGACGAGGCCTCGTAGGCGGTGTCGCGCATCAGCTCGGCGATGCGCCGGGCCATGCGGCGTGCCGCGTCGGTGTCGTAGTGCAGGTTCAGCATGATCAGCGCATCGCCCAGGCCCGTGAAGCCCAGGCCGGTGCGGCGCTTGCTGCGGGCTTCTTCCTGCTGTTGCGGCAGCGGCCACACCGTCACGTCGAGCACGTTGTCGAGCATGCGCACGGCCACCCGCACCACCTCGGCAAAGGCCGCCTCGTCGAACCGGGCGTCGTCCTCGAAGGGCTGGCGCACGAAGCGTGTCAGGTCGATCGAGCCCAGGCAGCAGCAGCCGTAGGGCGGCAGCGGCTGCTCGCCGCACGGGTTGGTGGCAGCTATGGTTTCGCAGTACGCCAGGTTGTTGTCGCGGTTGATGTGGTCGATGAACAGCACGCCGGGCTCGGCGTGGTCGTAGGTCGACCGCATGATCTGGTCCCACAGCTCGCGCGCCGCGCAAGTGCGATAGACCCAGAGGCCGCCTTCCGCTGCGCTCTCCTGATAGGCGCCGGCCTCCTTCTGCGCCACGCCGGGTTCGGCACGGTGCCGGAGCTTGACTTCGCCGCCGTCCTGCACCGCGGCCATGAAGGCGTCGGTGACGCCGACGGACAGGTTGAAGTTCTTCAGGTCGCCGCCGTCCTTGGCGCGGATGAATTCCTCGATGTCCGGGTGGTCGCAGCGCAGCACGCCCATCTGCGCGCCGCGCCGTGCGCCGGCCGACTCGACCGTCTCGCACGACCGGTCGAAGACGCGCATGTAGCTCACCGGTCCCGAGGCGCTGCTCTTCGTGCTGCCGACCCAGGCGCCACGGGGCCGGATGCGCGAGAAGTCGTAGCCCACGCCGCCCCCGCGGCGCATGGTCTCGGCCGCTTCGGTGAGCGCGGTGTAGATGCCCGGGTGGCCGTCCTCGACCTGGGCGATCGAATCACCCACCGGCTGCACGAAGCAGTTGATGAGCGTCGCCGAAAGCCCCGTGCCCGCGGCCGACTGGATGCGGCCGGCCGGCACGAAGCCGGCGCGCAGCGCTTCGGCGAACCGCGGCTGCCACAAGGCGCGCTGGTCCGGCAACTCGGCCTGTGCCAAGGCCCGCGCGACGCGTGCGTTCACGTCGTCGATCGAGGTCTCCTGGTCCTTGGCGTACTTCTCGAGCAGGACCTCCGTGCTGATGTCCTGCGGCGGCAACTCGTGGCGTACCGGCGTGCCGGTGTTTTCGATGGAATGGGCTTGCATGGGGGGTTGATTCTTTGATGGGGTTCAGACGGCGACGGCTTCTTCGCAGGGCGTCAGCAGGCGTGCCTTCAGCGCCTGCACGCTGCAGATGTCCTGGCCGAAGGGCAGGGCGCCGACGGCACGGAAGAACAGCCCCTTCTTGACGTCACGCCAGACTGCGGCAGCAAGCTGCTTGTCGATGCAGAACACAGGTCGACCGGCAGACCCGCACCGACCACGACGGCATCGATGCTGCACACGAGGGCACGCGTGACGGACGGGCCGTATTCGCTGACCCGCGCGCATCACGCTGATGGCGAGAAGGCCGGCGCCGCCAGAGCGTGCACGGGCAGCGCGAATCTCGCATTCCAGTCTACTGCAGCTGGGCTACCGAGACTCTCGCCTTCTCGCGCCCGCTTCATGGCCTCGCGACTGCCACACCGCAGGCCTGGGCGACGCGCTCGCTGGCGACCGTCGAACCAGGACGCGCACCGAGGAGCTCGCAGGCCTTCAGGCGCAGCGAGCCCATGTCGATGTCCCAGCGGGTCAGTTCGTCGCTGCCGATGACGAGGAGGTTGCCGCTCTGGGCAAACCCAATGAACAGCGGCTCCGCCTTCGGGTCGAACTGGGTCGCCAGCTCGTGTGGTAGCCAATCGCCGGTGTCCCACAGAGTGACCCTGCCAAACGGGTCTGCAGCCGCCAGCAGGCTTTTGCTGGGCAGGAATGCCATCTGCGTCACCTGTCGCGATCCGGACCGAAGGGTCTTCACCGGCCGGCCAGAGCTGGCGTCCCACACCTGAATCTGCCCGTTCGCGCCACCGGAGATCACCACGTCGTTGCCGTCGCGCTCCGTGGCGAGCGCGAGTTCATACACCGCATCGGCCAGGCGTGTAACCTGCATGGGCTGCTCCGTCGCCTGCAGCGTGAGCTGCCGTTCGTGGACCTCCCAGACGAGGATCCGGTCCCGCCCCGCCCCAGACTCGCGCAGGCTCCCGATGTCGAATTCACCGCCGAGGGCGAAGAGGGCGCCGTCGGCGCTGAAAGCGATCTCGCGCCCCCCGAACCGGTCCGTCGGCAGCCAGCGAGAGGCTTGCCGGTCGGACAGGTCGACCATCAGCACGCCTTTCACGGCCTGGCCCGCCCTCTTGAAGAGGCACGCAAGCAGATTTCCCGCGGGGTTCATCAGGATGCGCGCGGGCTTGCGCCCTTCCTGCTCGCCACCCGGGAAGGGCTCGGGCAGGTTTTCGCGGCGGGCCGCCTCGTTGGCCAGCTCCCACGCCCGCTGCAACGGTGGCAGGCCAGGAGCCTCGGCGAGTTCGCCGCCGGCGAGCGTCCAGAACTTGATCGACCCGTCCTTGCCCAGTGTGGCGATGAGCTGCGTCGAGACACTGGACGTCACGCGTTCGATGCCAACCTGGCCCGTCGGCACGACGCCGGCGCTGCTGTCGCCCGCGAGTGTGAAGACGTAGAGCCTGTCGTCGGCCTCGCGGCCGACCACGATTTGCGAATTGCCGGCGGCGTCGCTGGCCAGGGCACCTCGCCAGCCGTGCTTCGTGCCGCTCGCCAGCGGATCTGCCATCGGAAACACGGCGGTCCGCACTGGGTCGGTGGCACGTTCGATGTCGAGCAGCGCGAAATAGCCGACCGCCGTGGTTGCCGCGAGCAGCCCGCGCTCATCATCGAACGCCAGGCCAGTGACTTCGTCGCCGACGACGGGGGACCCCGAGCCGCGCACGGTGTCGCCCTTGCCACAGGTGTCCAGGTTGACCGGAACGAAGCGCAGACGGGTCGCACGCCCGACGGCCAGCTGTACCGTGCCGTACCTCTTCGTGAAGACGAGGCTCAGTGCTGGCGTCTCTTCCTTGCTGAGCACGTCGGCTGACCTCAGCAGGCGATCCCAAAGGGCGACCTTGCCGTTCCAGCTGCCAGTGGCGATGCACTCGCCGTTGGCGCTGAACGAGAGGGCGGTCACCGTGTCGTCGGCACGGGTCAGCTCTTCTGCGCCCCTGCGCTCGCAGTCGTCGCCGGCCCCGACATTGCAGAGCCAAAGACCGTGCTCGCCGTCGGCGACGACGAGGTGGTCCTCCGTGGGCGAGAAGGCCACGGCCCAGATACCGCCGCTGCCGACCTGCGGTCCGATGACACGAGGCTCATTCAGCTCGGCGACGCCGCCCTCGGCCAGGGGCATCAGCCGGATGCCGGCACCTTTGCCGCTTCCGCCGGAGGCTACTGCGCTGCCTTGTCGATCGAACGCGACGACTACCGTCCTTCCCGCGTGGGCCTGCCAACGCGAGACCCGCTTCCATTCGGCAGTCGACCAGACGGAGACAGTGCCATCTTCGCACCCGAGTGCCAGCAGCGTTCCCCGCGCGTCGAACGCGAGCGTCCGCACGTCCGATTGTCCAGAGCAGGTCACTTCGGGTGCATCGGAGATCAGGCCATTCGCGTTGGCGAACATCACCCTGCCGCCCGTGCCGCCATAGGCGAAGCGGCCGTCCGCGCTGCCGGGCTGCAGGGCGACGGCCTTGAGCCGCATGTCGTCATGGACGATCAGGCGGCGCAGGTTGCGTGAACTTCGCAACACCGACATGAGGCTGTCGCGGGCCGAGAACTCCAGCCGCTCGCGCATTGCGCCTGCGGGTAGCGCCATCACGTCGCTTGCTGTGCGCGTGCCCTCGATCAGTGCGGTATCGAGCGAGCGTTCGAGCGCCATCTCCTTGGCGCGCCCCAGACTGACGAGCATCTGCTGCTGGAGGCGCTCGGACTTCTCCGCTTCGGCGCGATGCAGCAAACGCATGCCGACGAGCGCGACGATGACGAGCAGCAGCGCGGCAGCCATGGGGAGGACGCGGGTCTGCAGCAGGCTGCGGCGGGACTGCGCCCAAAGGGCTTGCTCCTCGCGACGCAGGTCTGCGGCGTTCGCGTGCCGCCAACGCCATGCGGCCAGGAATTCCGGTACCGACAGCAGCAGCCCATCCGGGGACCTGGCGCGAGACCACTCCCGCGCCCGCAACTGCAGCGGTGCCAGGTGCTGTCCGAACCAGCGCAGGTTGTCGCGGCGGATCGGCTCGACGAGACGGTCGTGGGACAGTTCGTACCAGCGGTTCGTACCGAGCATCTGCAGGCGCACGACGTTGCTTCGCCGAAGTGCGTCGGCCGCGCGCTCGGGCAGTTGCGGGCCTTCCGTGTCCGTGCGCAAGGCTTGGCCACGCGCGCCCGACGGCAGGATCAACCGGTCCTCGATCCAATCGCGCACGTCGCGCTCCGGTGTGTGCGCGGCCTGCGCGGCGGCCTTCACCGCATCAGCGTAGTAGTTGCCGAGCGCCGATTCGACGGAGAACGCCTTCACGTCCTCAGCACGGACGAGACCATGCGGCTCGGTCGCCTGCGCGGCAAAGCGTGCGGCCCACAGCCGCCGGCAAGCGACCTGCAGCTGCACGGGTTCGACCCACTCCTGCAGCGCGGGTCTGCGGCCGTCGCCTGCATCGCTCGAGCGGCGCAGCTTCAGCATCAGGGCCGCGAGCGCCCGAGGCTCGTAGTGCACCTGCACGGCGGCCGCCGGCCCCACGATCGCCTGGCGTGCCTGGCTGCGGCTGAGCAGTCCCAGCCGGAAGCGATGCGCCAGGGCGGTGGGCACCAGGTGCAGGTACTCGTCCAGCTCCGCGACGTGGTGCTCGCCCATGCTGAACAACGCATGCCGCCTGCGGTCGGTCAGCGCCTGGCCCAGTTCGCGGATGAAGGACTGCTTGTCGGGCCTGTCGCTCGGGTCGAGCAACAGATCCTCGAAGTGGTCCAGCAGCAGCACTTCGTCCAGTCCCCGGTCTACGTCGTCGGCCGCGCCTCGCATCCAGTCGAGATAGCCGCGCAGAGATGCGTCCGGCGCGCGCCAGTCGAAGCGCGTTTGCAGGGCCTGCGGCAAGGCCAGCTCGAGCTGGCCGACCAGGCTCGCCACATATCGGTTGCCGATGACATTGCCGACGTCGGCGCCCGTGTGGGCCAGCCCGTCGATCGGCAGCACGCGAAGGCCGGGATCGCGCCGCAACTGCGGCAGCAGGCCGGCCCGGATCAGCGAGGTCTTGCCTGCGCCCGGGGGCGAGTACAGCAGCACGATGCGCTCGCTCAGCAGCAGGTGGTAGAGGTCCCGCGTCTCTGCATCACGGCCAAACAGCCGTGCCCCCTCGGCGATCGGGGCAGGGCCAAAGTACGGATTGCGCATGTCCATGGCGTCAGCGCAGCTTGTCGAGATCCTCGGGACTGGGCACCGGGGAACCCGCGGCCTTCCACGCTGCGTGCAGGGCCTCGATGTATTCGTTGGCCGTGCCCCATTGGAGGCTGACGTTGCGCGTTCCGAAGTAGTCGGTCAGGTACTCGCGTGCCCCTTCGGGCTCGATGTATTCACCGCCGCTGGCCGGGTCGAGCTGGACCGCCACGTGCTTGTACAGACGACGCAATTCGTCGGATGCCGTCCAGACGCTCTGCTCCTGCGCGAGGATCCGACGGAACAGGGCCCGGAATTCCCAGTCCGAGATGCGAAAACCCAGGAAGAGCAGGCTGCGCCAGCTCAGCGCCGTTCTGACGACGGCCGGGATCGCCGCCTTGCCGGTCTCGCCGATCTCGCTCGTGTGCGTCCACTGTTCGTTGCGGGTGATGCCGATGAGGTAGTCGAAGAAGTTGTCTTCGGTCAGCACCAGCGTCTCTGGCCAGGCCATGTGCCCGAACGCGTGAAACACCAAGGGTCGCTCCACGCTCGGCCGGAAGTGCGGATCGGTCTCGAACACCGATGGCGGCCAGCCGGCGAAATCCGCCTCGAACACGCGCCAACGACACACCTCCACCTCCGGATGCTTGCCCGCTTCCCGCAAGGCTTCGGCGAGCAGGCCGTCGCGGTTGGTGGTGATGTAGACGGGGAAGGGCATGCGCGCCAGCAGCCAGTGCGCATCCTTGAGGACCGGGTCCGGGCCGACGGACTGCCGCCGAAGCGCGTCGATATGCGCGTGCCACACCTGGGCCAGCACGTCCACGAGCCGCGCCTTGCTGCGGTCAGCCGCTTCGGGCGGCACCTGGGCCGGGAAGTTGCGGATCGCGTGCTCGCGGATGTAGGCACTGAGCTGCTCGGTCAGGAACGTCCGGTCGCGGTGGTAGGCGAGGTACTGCGCAACCTGCGGCAGGCTGTCGCTTTCCCTCGGCGCCATCGGGAACTCGAACAGCTCGGACCAGCGCTGCGCGAGCTTCATCGGCGAGCCGGTCCATCCGGTGACGAGGTCCGGGCCGATGATCGGCGTGCAGCTGTTCCTCCCCAGTTTTCCGGCCACGTCACCAAGGCCGGAGAAGCCGGGCTGCGCGCCGTGCTCGGCCCAGATGCGCCCGAACTTCAGACGCGTGATCAGCACCGGAACCCACCAGTCGGGCTGCGACGAAACGGCGGCGCGGGCGATGGTGACCGCGCGATCGATCTGGCTGTCCTTGAGCAACTCGGCGAAAAAGCGCGCGAAGAATCTGCTCGCGGTGTCCATGCGCACGTCGCTCTGCATCGCGATGATGGCTGGCACGCCCGCGGCGGCCAGCCGCGGGGCCAACGCCGCCAGACCCCCGTGATCGGCGCTGCTGGCCTGCGCGCCCAGGCCGGCGCTCTGGCAGGAGGCCAGCACGACGAGCCGAGGCGGATCGCTCATGTCGCGCAGCTGCGCCGCGAGCCTGGCTCCCTGCACGCGCTCGATGCCGCCGACCTCGTTCTCCAGCCACAGCAGAGGCTCGCCATCGACGACTGCGCCGTGGCAGACGAGGTACAGGATGTCGAATCCTTCGCGCCGGTCGCGCAGCTTCGTGAACAGGGTCTGCAACGAAGCGTGCTGCGGGGCGAAGAGGCTCTCGACGGAAATCGACTGCAGGCCCGCTTCGGCCCGCGACCACTCCGCTGCCACGTCGATCTGGCCAAGGTCCCGGCTGCCGACATGCTGGCCGTCCAGCCCTTGCGGATTGGCGATCACGACCAGCGCGCTCAGCCGATCCCTGGGGCGCATCCTCAGCGAGGGCGACTTTCCGCCCGAGAGGAAGCGCGAGAGATGGATGCGTTCGTCTGTCGAGAGTGGCACGCCGGTGTCCGGGTCCTGCAACCTCTCCCAAAGTACGCCGTGCAGCCGCGGCGTCGAAGCGGTGAGCCACAGGCGCAGGCGCAGCGCCGGGTAGGCAGCCGTCCGGGCGCGCGCCGCCGCGAACTTCGCGCGCAGGCCGGCATCCCTGAAGAGTGTTTCAGTGAGCCATCGCCCGTAGCGATCGCTCGAGTCGGCTTGGGTCAGCGTGACCGACAGGCTGTCGGCATCGGTCCAGTCGAACTCAAGTGCGAATGGACCGGACAGATCGTCGGACGCATCTCCGGGCAGCACGCAGTTCAACTCGACGCTGTAATGGCAGTCGTCACGGATGTCGTGCTGATGAAAGCTGACCCTCAATTCGGGATAGTCCATATCCCCTCATTCGCACTGCTTTTGTCGAAGTCAGTATGAGAGCGCGGCGGGCCGCTGCGTTGAGTCTGATCAACTGACGGCATCCCACTGGGAACAGACTGACGCCACGGCCCGAAGCCGTTCGAACGCGCAGGCAATGAGCGAGGCAGGGATGATGGCCAACGGTATGTACGTCTTCAATGGCATCGATGCCATTACCGGAACCTACCTGCTCCCGCCGCTGCCCCCTGCAGACGTCGCCCGGGTGGCCCTCGGCGAAAAACTGGACGAGGAACACCGCAGACAGCTGGATTGGCGCAACGAGCGGCGCCTGTTCAAGTCGCTGGGGGTCCAGGCGGGAATCGACGCGGACGATCTGGCGCAAGCCGGCTGGGGCGTCATCTTCGCTCACGATGCAGACCCGGCGATCCGCGCCGCGCTTGCACCGCTGCTGGCGCATCGGCAGGCCTGTGCGGGCTCGCGCTACAGACTCTTCTGGGGCGAAGACGGTCACCGACCCGAAGAGAGGAGCTGGGATTTCCTCAGGCGGTTCCGGCACGCGCCGGCGGGGCCGGTCGACCCCGAACGCGTCCCGTACTACCTGTTGATCGTCGGTGAACCCGAAGCGATTCCCTATCGCTTCCAGTACATGCTCGACGCGCAGTTCGCGGTCGGCCGCATCGCTTTCGACACGCCCGAGGAATACGCGCAGTACGCGCAAAGCGTGGTGCGCGCCGAGACCGGCGGCATCGCAAAGCCGGCAAGCGCCGCGTTCTTCGGCGTGCGCAACGCCGGCGATCAGGCCACGCAGATGAGCGCCGACGACCTCGTGGCTCCGCTGGCGAAGTCCTTCGCCGAAGGCCACGCCGACTGGGCGGTGACGCAGGCCGTCGGAGCCGCTGCCAGCAAGGCGCGTTTGTCAGACCTGCTGGGCGGTCGTGACGCGCCGCGCATGCTTTTCAGCGCGAGCCATGGGATGGGGTTCCCTTGTGGTGACCCCCTGCAGTTCGAGCGCCAGGGAGCGCTGCTGTGCCAGGACTGGCCAGGGCCGCTGCAGCACCGGGGCGCGATTCCGCCGGACTTCTACTTCTGCGCCGAAGACGTCGGTGACGCTGCCGATGTCGCCGGCATGGTGGCCTTCTTGTTTGCCTGCTTCGGCGGGGGTACACCGCGTCTGGACGACTTCTCGCATGCGGCATTCACACAACCCGGGCAGATCGCGCCGCGGGCATTCGTCGCCGCCTTGCCGAAGCGACTGCTCGCGCACCCGCGCGGCGGGGCGCTGGCTGTGGTCGCGCACGTCGAGCGCGCCTGGGGCTACTCGTTCGCCTGGCCGGGCGTCGGGCCGCAACTGCAGGTCTTCGAAAGCACCTTGAGCCGCCTGGCATCGGGCCACCCCATCGGTCACGCGCTCGAGTACTTCAACGATCGCTACTCGCAGCTTGCGGCCCTGCTCACGACGCAGATTGAAGATGCGAAGTTCCAGAAGAACATCGACGAGTTCGAGATCGCGAACACCTGGACTGCCCACAACGACGCGCGCAGCTACGTGATCGTCGGCGACCCCGCGGTGCGCCTCGCATGAAGGCAGCCTCTCTTTGCTCGACCCACCAGGCAGAGGTGTTGCCATGACCATCGAAGCGGTTCCCGGAACTGACCTGCGCTATTACCTGATCGCCTACGATGCCAAGGGCGACGAACGGCATGGCGATGGGCACGCGCCGGATGGCTTGCTGAGCCACCGGCTCCTCGCGGAGCTTCGCGTCGAGCCGATCACCGACGTCTTCGTCATGAGCCATGGTTGGCAGGGCGACATTCCCGCGGCGCGGGATCAGTACACGCGCTGGATCCAGGCGATGGCGACGAGCGGAGCCGATCGAGCACGCATGCGTGCGGCGCGGCCCAGCTTTCGGCCCCTGCTCGTCGGCCTGCACTGGCCAAGCCTGCCGTGGGGCGACGAGGACCTCGGCCCGGCGGGCGGTGCGTTCGCGGTCGGTGCCGTGCCGGGCACGCCCGCGAGGCAGGGCGTCGACGCCCTCGTGTCGCTATACGCCGAGCGGATCGCAGATACACCTGAGGCACGAGCCGATTTGCAGACGATCTTCCACTCGGCGATGGAGAACATCGCACCGGCGCACCTGCCCGCGGACGTGCGTGCAGCCTACGAAAGGCTCGATCTGGAGGCCCGGCTCGGCAGCGACGGGGTCGCCGGCGCGCCGGGCTCGGACCGGGAGTCTTTCGACGCAGAGCGTGCCTATCAGAATGCGCGGGCCGCGACGCAGTTCTGCTTCGGTGGGGGGGTCGCGGGCGGACTGCTAGCGCCACTACGGCAACTCTCCTTCTGGAAGATGAAGGATCGGGCGCGCGCTCTCGGTGAAGGCGGCGCTTTCGCGCTGCTGTCGCAGCTCGAAGAGGCAAAGCCGAAGGCGCGAATTCACCTGATGGGGCACAGCTTCGGTTGCATCGTGGCTGCGGCGATGGTTGCCGGGCCAGAGAGGCACGCGAGGCTGCCCCGCCCGGTGGATACGCTCGCTCTCGTGCAAGGGGCGTTGTCGTTATGGTCGTTTTGCCACGACATCCCGGTGGCGCGCGGACACGCAGGCTACTTCCACGCCATCGTCGCGGAGCGCCGCGTCAAAGGCGCGATCCTGACGACACAGTCGGCGCGCGACACGGCATTGCGCGTGTTCTACCCCGCCGGTGCCGGCGTCGCGCAGCAGATGACCTATGCGCCGGGCGAGCTGCCGCGTTACGGTGCGGTCGGAACATTCGGCGTCCAGGGGATCGCTCAGGGCGTGTTCAACGAGCCCATGCGCCGCACTGACGGCGACTACGACTTCCGTGCCGGCGGGATCTACAACTTGGACGCGACGGCGTACATCCGCGAAGGGGGCGGTGCGTCGGGCGCCCACAACGACATCACCAGGCCGGAAGTTGCCCACGCGATCTGGGAGTTGGCGCGGCAGAGCGCCCGCAGCTGACACCGGCGTGGGGTGCCCTGGGCAATCAGGCAAACGGCTTCAACGCAAGGGGTGTGCCGAGCGCTTGATCCAGCCCTCGCGGACTTTGCAACTGGCCAATGCAGCGGCTGTACTCAGCTCCTTTTGGCCTACTGCAACTTGTGCCACATGAACAACGCCCTTGCGGCGCTGCAGACGGAAGCAACCGGAGCAGGCATCGAGATGGCGAAGTGTCTGAAGCCTTCGGTAGGCGACTGCCAAGGCGGTGTCCACCCCCGATTACTGCGCAGCTGTGGCGTTCCAAAACCGAAACTGGCAGGTGTTCACGAGGCTTACTCGGGCGACGCATCGAACCGCGGCGCACATCATGAGGTCCGGCTATTCATCTCTCCCTGTTCATGGAAGTCTTCCGCATCGTCACCCGGCAGCACTCGTTCGCGGAAGTCACCGCGGCCAGTGTCATGGCGCTGGGCGTGTGGCTGTGCGCCGTGGGGCTGCTCTTCCGCCTGGGCCATGCGCCCACGGCGTTCAACGCGGGCGCCTTGCTCGTGGTGCTGGCCTGGGGTTGCATCGGTGTCCGGTTGAGCATCCGGCCGAACCTGGGTGGGCGCCACGCACTCGCGAACTTTGCGATCCCTGCGCTGCTGCTAAGGCTGTACGCCGCGGCGTGGTCGCTGGTGCGCTGAGTCATCTCGCCCGACCATGGACAAGCCGGTGCCTTTCGTGCGCAGCGCAGCCCTGCGGTCCTACGGGCTGGGCTTACTTTGTGTTGTGGGCGGCGCCGGCCTCACCAGCCTCGCAGGGTCGATGTGGCCGCTTGCCCTGGGCAGTTCGGTGGCGGTGATGTGCACGGCGGCGCTGGTGCGCGACATCCGCTGCCAGGCGGCTGCGCGACGCGACGCGGCCAGGCGATCTGGCCCCCGTCGGCCCTGAATGCGCAGCGGGCCACGGCCCGCGTCAGAAGCACGCTCGCAGCTCAAAGGTGGGCGCAATCTCGGGAAGCACTGGACATGGTCGGCGCTGGGTACGCAAAGGCGCACCCGGCGCGTCTGCAACCAGGTCGGGGCAGCAGGCAGCCTGGTCGCCAAGCGCCCGCATCGGGCCCGAATCGATCGATATGAAGCGACGGCGCAGTCCATTCCCGTCGCGACTCGGTGCCTCAGCGTGTGCCGGCGTCCGCGCCCGAAGCAGCCGGGGCAGGGGGCGGCGCTGCGGCCGTCGCGCTCGCAGCCTGCTCCGGAGCCGCGGCTGCTGCGCTCGCGGGCGGCGCCGGCGCCACGACGGCAGGCTGCACAGGCGCCACCGCCGGGGCCGCGGCCGCTGCGCTCG
>JAURZK010000117.1 GCA_030653505.1 Rubrivivax sp. | reverse complement strand
GCCTTCTACCTGGCCGGCGCAGACCCGCACGAAGCCGACCGCCTGGGCCGGCTGAAGCTCACGGCCGCCGGTCTGGCCGAACGCGACAGACGGGTGCTGGCGGCGCTGCGCGACCGGGGCATTCCTGTGGCGCTGTCGATGGCCGGGGGCTACGGGCGCGACATCACCACCACTGTCGAGGTGCAGCGGCGCACGCTGCAGGAGGCGATGGACAGCTGGCAGGCATGGCCACGCGGGGCGCCTCGCCGGTCGGTGGAAGAATGCGCGCCGTGACCGAGCGAGCCCAGCCCCTGCCGCGTGCCCACTTTCCGCACTTCCAGGCCATCACCACGCGCTGGATGGACAACGACGTCTACGGCCACCTCAACAACGTCGTGCACTACAGCTGCTTCGACACCGCGGTGAACCGATACCTCATTGAAGCCGGCGCGCTGGACATCCGTGGCGGCGAGGTCATCGGCCTGGTGGTGCAGACGCAGTGCCACTACTTCGACAGCCTCGCGTTCCCCCAGACCGTGCACGCCGGTCTGCGTGTGGCGCACCTCGGGCGCTCCAGCGTCAGCTACGAACTGGGCCTGTTCGGCGACGACGCGCCTTTGGCCGCGGCGGTGGGGCGCTTCGTGCATGCCTACGTCGACCGTGCCACGCGCCGCCCGGTGCCGCTGCCAGAAAAACTCCGTGTCGCGCTGGCACCCCTGCTCGTCAACCCCAAGGAAGCCGCATGACGACCCCCCTGAACCCGAACCCAACGCATCCGGCAGCCCACGTCGTCATCAACCCCGAGATCACGCCGGCCAGCACGGCGGCGGTGGACGCGGCCATCACCTCGCGGCGCTCGATACGCGCCTTCCTGCCCACGCCGGTGCCGCGCGAAGTCATCGAGCAGATCCTGACCGTGGCCGCGCGGGCCCCTTCGGGCACCAACACACAACCCTGGCAGGTGCATGTGCTGACGGGCGCCGCGCTGCAGGCCTTGTCGCTCGACATCGTGGCCGCCCACGACGACCCGGCAATGCGCGCCAGCCACACCAAGGAATACGACTACTACCCCACCGAGTGGCAGAGCCCCTACATCGACCGCCGGCGCAAGGTCGGCTGGGACCTCTACACGCTGCTGGGCATAGGCAAGGCCGACAAGTTGCGCATGCACGCCCAGCACGGGCGCAACTACGCCTTCTTCGGCGCGCCGGTCGGGCTGATGTTCACCATCGACCGTGTCATGCAACAGGGCAGCTGGCTGGACTACGGCATGTTCCTGCAGAACATCATGGTCGCCGCGCGCGCCCGCGGCCTCGACACCTGCCCGCAGGCCGCCTTCACCGACTTCCACCGCATCATCAGGCAGCACCTGGGCCTTCGCGACGAGCAGATGCTGGTCTGCGGCATGTCGATGGGCCACGCCGACCCGGCCGCGGTGGAGAACTCGCTGGTCACCGAACGCGAGCCGGTGGCCGGTTTCACGCGTTTTCTCGCATGAGTTCTGCAACGAGAAGAGAAACAAGCCGATGAGCACAAGCCCTGACCGCCCCACCGTGCTGGTGGCCCGCGCCGTCTTTCCCGAAGTGGTCGAGCGGCTGCGCCGGCACTTCGATGTCGAGGACAACCCCGACGACACCATCTACAGCAAGGCCGAGCTGTCACGCCGACTGCAGGGCAAGGCCGGCGCCTTCACCACCGGCAGCGACCGTGTCGATGCCGAGGTGCTGGCGGCCAACCCGCAGCTGCGCATCGTCGCCAACATGGCAGTGGGCTACAACAACTTCGACATCCCGGCCTTCAACGCCGCCGGCGTGCTGGCCACCAACACACCCGACGTGCTGACCGAGACCACCGCCGACTTCGGCTTCGCGCTGATGATGGCCGCCGCGCGCCGCATGGCCGAGAGCGAACGTTTCCTGCGCGCCGGCCGCTGGGACCGCTGGGCCTACGACATGTTCGCCGGCAGCGACGTGCACGGCGCCACGCTGGGCATCCTGGGCATGGGCCGGATCGGGCAGGGCATTGCGCGGCGCGGCGCACTGGGCTTCGGCATGCAGGTGATCTATCACAACCGCAGCCGCCTGCCCGAGGCCACCGAGGCCGCCGTCAAGGCCCGCTGGGTCGACAAGGCCACGCTGCTGAGAGAGGCCGACCACCTGGTGCTGGTGCTGCCTTATTCGCCCGAGAACCACCACTGCATCGCCGCGGCCGAGTTGGCGCAGATGAAGCCGACGGCCACGCTGACCAACATCGCACGCGGCGGCATCGTCGACGACGCCGCGCTGGCTGTGGCGCTGCGCGAGCATCGCATCGCGGCGGCCGGGCTGGACGTGTTCGAGGGTGAACCGGCCGTGCACCCGGCGCTGCTGGACCTGCCCAACGTCGTGCTCACGCCGCACATCGCCAGTTCCAGCGTGGCAACACGGCTGGCGATGGCGAACCTGGCGGCCGACAACCTCATCGCCGTGCTCACCGGCGGCAAGGCTCTCACGCCGATCAACGCCGGACAGTTGCAGCACCGCGACTGAAGCGCAGCGCCACGGCCGTGGCCGGCCGCCGCTGAGGCGAGAATCGAAGGCTCATGCCCGACTGGACGATGACCGCCGCGCTGGCCCTGCTGGCACTGAACCTGCTGCTGCTGCTCTACCTGGCGCTGCGCCGGGTGGACGACCGCAGCGGCGCCGACGCTGCAGCGCTGCAGCGCCTAGAACGTGAACTGCGCGACGAGCTGGGCCGCCAGGGCCAGGCGACGCGCGGCGACCTCGGCACATTCCAGCAGATGCTGCTGGCGCAGAGCAGCGACGTGGCGCGCACGCAGAACGAGCAGATCGACAGCTTCCGCACCCAGCTGGCCACCACGCAGCAGAGCGTGAGCACCGCGCTGGCCCAGGCCACGCAGGCGCTGGCGTTGCAGTCCACCGGTGCGCGCGAGGCCCAGGACGCCGCGCTGCGCCGCTTCGGCGACACGCTGGCCGAGCAGCTGCGGGGGCTGTCCGAGGCCAACGACCGCCGCCTGGCCGAGGTGCGTGCCGCCGTCGAGCAGCGTCTGGGCGCGCTGCAGGAAGGCAACGAGAAGAAGCTCGACCAGATGCGCGCCACCGTCGACGAGAAGCTGCACGCGACGCTGGAGCTGCGCCTGGGCGAGAGCTTCAAGCAGGTGGCCGAGCGGCTGGAACAGGTGCACAAGGGCCTGGGCGAGATGCAGGGCCTGGCGCGCGACGTCGGCGCGCTGAACCGCGTGCTGACCAACGTGAAGACGCGCGGCGTGTTCGGCGAGGTGCAGCTGGCCGGGCTGCTGGAACAGGTCTTCACGCCCGAGCAGTACGCCACCAACGTGGCCACGGTGCCGGGCAGCAGCGAACGCGTGGAATTCGCGGTCCGCCTGCCGGGGCAGGGCGGCGGCACGGGCCGCGCCGGCGACGCACCGCCGCTGTGGCTGCCCATCGACGCCAAGTTCCCGCGCGAAGACTACGAACGCCTGATCGACGCCAGCGAGCGTGCTGACCTGCCGGCGATGGAAGCCGCGGCCAAGGCCATCGAGGTGCGTCTGCGGCTGGAGGCCAGGAGCATTCGCGACAAATACGTGGCGCCGCCGCATACCACGGACTTCGGCATCCTCTTCCTGCCCACAGAGGGCCTCTACGCCGAGGCGTTGCGCCGCCCCGGCCTGGCCGAGGCGCTGCAGCGCGAGTGCAAGGTGATGCTCGCCGGGCCGACGACGCTGCTGGCGCTGCTGAACAGCCTGCAGATGGGCTTCCGCACGCTGGCGCTGGAAAAGCGTTCGTCCGAGGTCTGGGAGGTGCTGGGCGCGGTGAAGACCGAGTTCACCAAGTTTGGCGACATCCTGGCCAAGACGAAGAAGAAGCTGGACGAGGCCAGCAACACGATCGATGCGGCCGAGGTGCGCACGCGCGCGATGGCGCGGCAACTGCGCACGGTCGAGGCACTTCCCGACGCGCGCAGCGCCGAGTTGCTGCCCGGCCTGGCCGGCACGGCGGCGCGCGACGACGAACTGGAAGGGTAGTCTCTGCCGCTCCCGTCGAATCCGGCCCCTTTGCCACCTGAACGGCCGCCCGGACCCGCACCGCGTTCGGCCGGCTCGGCGCCCGTGCTGGCAGCCCTGGTCGCCGGCCAGCTGGGCATGCACTCGGCGATGGCCGGCCTGCGCCTGGCCGCGCCGCTGCAGACCCTGGGTGAGGGCTACAGCGCCTGGTCGGTGGGCCTGCTTCTGGCGCTGTTCGCGGCCGCGCCGGTGGCCACCGCCCTTGCCGCCGGCCGTCTGGCCGACCGCCTGGGTTACCACCGGCCGGTGCGGCTGGCGGTGGCCATCAGCGTGTTGGGCTGCGCGCTGGCGCTGCTGTCGACGTGGGTGGTCGGTGCCTGGCACTTCGTGCTGCTGTGTGGCGCGGCACTGGCCGCCGGCGGCGGCACCAACGTCGGCATGCTGACCATCCAGCGCACCGCCGGCGTCGCCGCGCGCGACAGCGCCGAACGGGTGCGTGTGTTCAGCTGGCTGGGTGTGGCGCCGTCGTTCTCCAACGTCATCGGCCCGGTGTCGGCGGGTTTCATGATCGATGCCTGGGGCTTCCGCGCCGCTTACGGCCTGCTGCTGCTGATGCCGTTGGCCAGCCTACTGGCCGGACGCTGGGTGCCGCGGCTGGCGCCGGCCGGCCAGGCCGCCGCGGTCGCGGGCCGCCGCGCCTGGGACCTGCTGAAGTCCCCCGGCCTGCGGCGCCTGCTGGTGGTGAACTGGCTGCTGTCGACCTGCTGGGACGTGCACACCTTCGCCGTGCCGGTGCTCGGCCACGAACGCGGCTTCTCGGCCAGCACCATCGGCCTCATCCTGGGTACCTTCACGCTGGCCGTCACCGCCGTGCGCATGCTGATCCCGCTGCTGGCGCACCGGGTCGACGAGAACAAGGTCCTGCGCGGCGCGATGCTGGGCACCGGTGTCGTGTTTGCCCTCTACCCGTTTGCGCCCAACCCGCTGCTGATGGGTGGGCTGGCGGTGCTGCTGGGCATCACGCTGGGCAGCGTGCAGCCGATGGTGATGTCGATGCTGCACCACATGACACCCGACAACCGCCACGGCGAGGCGCTGGCCTTGCGGTCGATGGCCATCAATGCGTCGAGCACGGTGATGCCGCTGATCTTCGGCGCCGTCGGCGCACTGGTCGGCGCGGGCGTGCTGTTCTGGGTGGTGGGTGGTGCCGTGGGTGCCGGGTCGTGGGTGGCGCGGCGGCTGTCGACGGACGGCTGAGCCTCGGCCGGTGCCGCCGCAACGCGCGTTGCGGCCCGGGTCGTCAGAACCGAATCGTGCCCGGCTGTGGCGCCGCTGGTGCCGGCGCTGCCGCTGGTGGGGGCGCAGGGCGCGCCTCGGGCGTCGCGGCGACGGCACGCTGCACCAGGGGCGTGGCCACCGCCACCGGCCAGCTGCGTGGCAGCTTCGACTCCTTCGGGTACCCGGCGGCGTCGAGGTAGCTCGCCCAGTCGGTTTCCGAGAAACCGCGCAGCGGCTGCGCGCCGACGGTGAGCGCCGGCACGGTGCGTGCACCGACCAGGCGTTCCAGCGCCTGCACGTCGTCTTCGCTGCCGATGCTGCGCTCGGCGTAAGGCACGCCGCGCTGTTGCAGCAGCTTGCGGCCGCTGTCGCAGGGCAGGCAGTCGGCCGTGGTGTAGAGCGTGACCGGGTAGCGTGCCGTGGCCTGGCGCAGTTCGATCGGCAGGCCGACCTCGGCGACCGCCGCCGCCGGCGCGTTGCGCCCGAAGGGCGTGATGCGCAGGTTGCTCTCGAAGGGTGGCCGGTCGGTGTAGGTCACGCTGCCGTCGGGCGCCACCACCTTGTACTGGGCGCTGGCCGGCAGGGCGGCCAGCACCAGCAGCGCCAGGGTGACCGGTGCAGGGTGCATGCGCGAGCGCTTCGACTTCATGGTGTGGGCCCTGCCGCCAGGAGGATGCCCGAATCTAGCCGACCCGGGCCGCGACCTCAAGCCAGGCCCTGGTGGCGCAACAGCGCGTCGAGCTGCGGTTCGCGGCCGCGGAAGGCGCGGAAGCTCTCGATCGCCGGGCGGCTGCCGCCGACCTCGAGCACGTGTTCGCGGAAGCGCCGGCCGGTGGCGGCGTCGAAGACGCCGGCTTCCTCGAAGGCGCCGTAGGCGTCGGCCGACAGCACCTCGGCCCAGGCGTAGCCGTAGTAGCCGGCGGCGTAACCGCCGTCGAAGAGGTGGCCAAAACTGTGCGGGTAGCGCAGGAAGTCCGGCGCACGCACCGGCTGCACCTCGGCGTTGACCTCGTCGCAGATGTCGTCGACGCGTCCTGCTGCCGCGGCTTCGCCGTGCAGCCGCATGTCGAAGAGAGAGAACTCGCACTGGCGCAGCAGGCGCAGCCCGCTGCCGAAGTGACGTGCGGCGACCATGCGGTCGAAAAGCTCGCGCGGCAAGGTCTGGCCGGTCTGCACGTGGCGTGTCAGGCGCTGCAGCACCTCCCATTCCCAGCAGAAGTTCTCCATGAACTGGCTGGGCAGTTCAACGGCGTCCCACTCGACGCCGGAGATGCCCGACACGCCCAGTTCGTCCACCTGCGTCAGCATGTGGTGCAGGCCGTGGCCGAATTCGTGGAAGAGGGTGATGACGTCGTCGTGCGTCAGCAGCGCGGGCTGGCCGCCCGAACCTCCTACGGGCGGCGCGTAGTTGCAGATGAGGTGCGCCACCGGCAGCTGCAGGTGGCCCTCGGGGCGGCGCCAGCGGGCGCGGCTGTCGTCCATCCACGCGCCCGACTGCTTGCCGGCGCGGGCGTAGGGGTCGAGGTAGAAGGCCGCCACCGGCGTGCTGCCGCGCCAGACGCGGAAGAAGCGCACGCTCGGGTGCCAGACCGGTGCATCCTCGGGGCGTATGGCCACTTCGAACAGCGTCTCGACGAGGCCGAACAGGCCCTGCAGCACCGCGGGCTCGGTGAAGTACTGCTTCACCTCCTGGTTGCTGAAGTCGTAGCGCGCCTGCTTCAGCTTCTCGGCCACGAAGTAGCGGTCCCAGGCCTGCATGTCGGGCAGGCCGAGTTCACGCGCGGCGTACTCGCGCAGTTCGGCCAGCTCACGCTCGGCCGCGGGGCGGGCACGCCGAGCGAGATCACGGACGAAGCTCAGCACCTCTTCGGGTGTGCCTGCCATCTTGGGCACCAGCGCCAGGTCGGCATAACTGGGGTGGCCGAGCAGTGCCGCTTCCTCGGCACGCAGTTCCAGCAGTTCGCGCATCACTTCGGTGTTGTCGAACTCGGGCGGGCCGATGTCGCTGGCGCGCGTGCCGTAGGCACGGTAGAGCTGCTCGCGCAGCGCGCGCTTGTTGGCGTACTGCACCAGCGGGATGTAGCAGGGCGCCTGCAGCGTGAGCCGGCAGCCGGCCACGCCGGCAGCGGCAGCGCTGTCGCGCGCGGCCTGTCGAACATCGTCGGGCACGCCATCGAGCTGGTCCTGGTCGACGTCGAGCTTGAAGGCATCGGTGGCGTCGAGCACGTGGTCGCCGAAGGCCTTGGACAGCGTGCTGCAGCGTTCCTGGATGGCGGCGTAGCGTGCGCGTTGCGCACCCTGCAGTTCGGCGCCGCCGAGCACGAA
>JAURZK010000108.1 GCA_030653505.1 Rubrivivax sp. | reverse complement strand
GGCGGCGTCGCCCATGGTGACCAGCATCGGCTTCAAGCCGGCCCTCCTGGAGCTCGGGCCCGGCATGCAGCGCGCCGCTGCGCGCAGGCGCACCGGCGCGTCCTCATGTTGGCCCTCGCAGAGCTCGGGCCCGGCATGCAGCGCGCCGCTGCGCGCAGGCGCACCGGCGCGTCGTCATGCCGGGTTCTCCACCTCGATGAACTGGTGCTCCAGACCCAACTGCGCCGCGACGTGGGCCGCCACCGCCGGTGCGCCGTAGCGTTCGGTGGCGTGGTGGCCGCAGGCGATGAAGGCCACGCCGGTCTCGCGCGCCAGGTGGGCCTGCGGCTCGGAGATCTCGCCCGTGAGGAAGGCGTCGGCACCGGCGGCGATGGCCTCCTCGAAAAAACCCTGGGCGCCGCCCGTGCACCAGGCGACGCGGCGCAGCGGGCGGCCGTCGCCGCGCACCAGCAACGGCTCGCGGCCGAGCTGCGCACGCGCCGTGTCGACCAGGCTGTCCAGGTCACCCGCCGCCGGCCCGATGAAACCCAGCGCCTGTTCGCCGAAACGCGCGTCGGCCCACAACCCCAGGCGGCGGCCGAGCTGCGCGTTGTTGCCCAGTTCGGCGTGTGCGTCCAGCGGCAGGTGGTAGGCGTAGAGGTTGACGTTGGCCGCCATCAGCCGACGCACGCGCGCCGCGAGCCAGCCCGTGAGCCGGCCGTCCTGGCCGCGCCAGAACAGGCCGTGGTGCACCAGCAGCGTGTCGGCGCCTTGGCGAATGGCGGCGTCGATGAACGCCAGGCTGGCGGTGACCCCGGAGGCGATGCGGCGCACCTGGGGTACACCCTCGACCTGCAGGCCGTTCGGCCCATAATCCTTGAAGACCTGGGGCTGCAGCAGCGCCTGCAGGCATGCTTCGACTTGATCCCGATTGGCCATGGCGCCCATTGTGGGACACCCTGGGACCCCCGAGAACACTCCCCATGTGGCGCAGAACCTGGCTCGTTTTTGCACAAGCCGTCACGGTGGCGGTGGCGGCGCTCTTCGTCGTGCTGACCTTCAAGCCCGAGTGGCTTCCCGGCGGGCGGGCCGGCATCGCGGGCAGCGTGTTGCCCGCGCCGACGTTGCTGCAGGTGGCCCTCCCTCCGGCGGCCAGTGGTGCGGCCAGTGGTGCGGCCATGGGTGCGGCCACGGGTTTTGCGCTGGCGGCCCGCCGCGCGGCACCGGCGGTGGTGAGCATCAGCGCCACCAAGATGAACCGCAACCCGCACGCCGACGACCCGCGCTTCAAGTTCTTCTTCGGTGACGGCCCGGCGCCACAGCAGCAGGTGGGCCTGGGCTCGGGCGTCATCGTCGCGCCCGAGGGCTACCTGCTGACCAACCAGCACGTGGTGGAAGGCGCCACCGAGATCGAAGTGCAGTTGCCCGACGGCCGCGCCACACGCGCCCGCGTCGTCGGCAGCGACACCGAGACCGACATCGCGGTGCTGAAGATCGAACTCGACGGCCTGCCCGTGATCGCTTTAGGCGACGTGCGCGCGCTCAGCGTCGGCGACCCGGTACTGGCCATCGGCAACCCCTTCAACGTCGGTCAGACGGTGACGGCGGGCATCGTCAGCGCGCTCGACCGTTCCGAGGCCGGTGTCTCGCGCTTCCAGAACTTCATCCAGACCGACGCAGCCATCAACCCCGGCAACTCGGGCGGCGCGCTGGTCGACGCGCAGGGTGCGCTGGTGGGCATCAACACCGCCATCTTCTCGCGCACCGGTGGCAGCCTGGGCATCGGCTTCGCGGTGCCGGCCGACACCGCGCGCCAGGTGATGGAACAACTCATCCGCGACGGCAAGGTACGCCGCGGCTGGATAGGCGTCGAGCCGCGTGAACTCTCGGCGGAACTGGCCGAGGGCCTGAACCTGCCGGTGAAGAGCGGCGTGCTGATCGCCGGCGTGCTGCAGAACGGCCCCGCCGGCAAGGCCGGACTGCGCCCGGGCGACGTGGTGCTGCAGATCGGCGAGCGGCCGATCAGGACCGTCGCCGAACTGTTCGCGGCGGTGGCGACGCTGCAACCCGACACCGAGACCGTGCTGCTTACGCAGCGCGGCAACGAGCAGGTGCGCGTGACGGTGAAGGTGGGTGAACGCACCGCAGGCACGGCCCCCGGTCGTTGATCGGGGCGCTGAACGGCACCGCGACGCTTGCGCTACAGCATCAGCGCCAGCCGTTCGAGGATCAGCACGGCGAAGAAGCCCAGCGCCGCCAGCACCGTCCACTTCACGATCACCAGCCCCCGATGGCGCCAGGCCACCTGCCCGGTGCCGATGTACATCGCGAAGCAAAGCAGGCCGGACACCAGCAGCAGGCCGAAGACGAGGCGGAAGAGCAGCATCACCAGGCCGGCGCCAGTTCGGCGAAGCCGCGCGGGGCCTGCTCGTCGCGTTCGAAGCTCACCACCTCGTAGGCCGTGTCGTCGGCCAGCAGCTTGCGCAGCAGCTTGTTGTTGAGCGCGTGGCCGCTCTTGTAGGCCACGTAGCTCGCCAGCAGGGGCTTGCCTGCGATGTGCAGGTCGCCGATGGCGTCGAGGATCTTGTGCTTGACGAACTCGTCGTCGTAGCGCAGGCCTTCGGCGTTGAGCACGCGGGTGTCGTCGATGACGATGACGTTCTCCATGTTGCCGCCCAGCCCCAGGCCACGAGCCCGCATCATCTCGACGTCCTTGGTGAAGCCGAAGGTGCGCGCGCGGGCGATGTCACGCTTGTACTGGCCGCCGCTGAAGTCGAACTCGACGCGTCGGCCGGTGGCGTCCACCGCCGGGTGGTTGAACTCGATCTCGAAACTGAGCTTGTAGCCGTGAAAGGGCTCCAGCCGCGCCCACTTCAGCGACGCGCCCTCGCCTTCGCGGATCTCCACGGGCTTGAGCACACGCAGGAAACGCTTGGGCGCCTGCTGCAGCTCGATGCCGGCGCTCTGCAGCAGGTAGACGAAGCTGGCGGCGCTGCCGTCGAGGATGGGCACCTCTTCGGCCGTGATGTCGACGACGAGGTTGTCCAGCCCGAGGCCGGCGCAGGCCGACATCAGGTGTTCGATGGTCTGCACCTTGGGCGCGCCGGGGTCGCCACCGGGGCTGATGGTGCTGGCCATGCGTGTGTCGCTGACGGTGAAGGCGTTCACCGGGATGTCCACCGCCACCGGCAGGTCGACGCGGCGGAAGGTGATGCCACTGTCGGGCGGTGCCGGCCGCAGCGTCAGCTCGACCTTCTGGCCGCTGTGCACGCCGACACCCACGGCGCGGGTGATGGCCTTGATCGTGCGTTGCTGGATCATTCGTGGATTGTCCCGCAAGGCGCAAGCCGGCGAGCGCGCTCAGGTCAATCGCGCCGATAGCCCGGTGGCGGGGGGCAATGCCGTGGCGCCGCTCTCGTCCTTCAACGTGATGCCGGTGGCACCCCGCTGGCGCGCGGCGTCCAGCAGCCAGGCGATCTTGTGTGCCGCTTCGGCGTGACCCAGCCCCGCGGGCCGGATGTTCGAGACGCAGTTGCGCTGGGCATCGGCCAGCCCCGGGCGCGGCGCCCAGCTGAGGTAGGCGCCCAGGCTGTCGGGCGACGACAGGCCCGGACGTTCACCGATCAGCACCAGCACGGCACGGGCGTTCAGCAGCGCACCGACCTCGTCGCCCAGCGCCACGCGGCATTGCCGCACCAGGACGATGGCGCCCGGCGGCTGGCCCTGCGCCTCCAGCCGCGGCCGCAGTTCCTGCAGCAGCGGCAGGGCCTGGGTGTGCACGGCGCGGGCCGAGAGGCCGTCGCCGACGACGATGGCCAGTTCACAACCGTCACCGGCCAGCGCCGGCAGCAGCGCCGCGCTGCGCGCCGACAGCCGGCGCCCGAGGTCGGGCCGGCGCAGGTAGGTGGCGCGGTCGGGCGCGGCGCTTTCCAGCAGCACGGTCTCGAAGCCGAGGTGCTGAAGGTCGGTGGCCTGTGTGTCGGTATCGAAGGGCAGGTGCACGGCGTCGCGCGCCAGCGCGTGGGCGAGCGAGAAGCGCAGCCACTCGTCCGTCGGCAGGCTGACGCCGGCGCGGCCCAGCGCGATGCGCGCCGCGGTGTGTCGGCGCAGGGCGAACCACGGGTCGGGTGCGGTCATGTGCAGATCGCCTTCATCGCGGCCCCAGGTGCGCCAGCAAGGGATGCTGCGCCGGTGCGGGCAGCAGACGGCCCGCACCATCCGTCAGCCCCATGCCGGCCAGCCAGGCCTCGAATTCGGGCGCACGCTTCAGCCCCAGCAGTTCGCGCAGCACGGCGGCGTCGTGGAAGCTCGTGCTCTGGTAGTTCAGCATGATGTCGTCGGCGCCGGGCACGCCCATGATGAAACTCACGCCTGCGCAGCCCAGCAGCGTCATCAGCGTGTCCATGTCGTCGCTGTCGGCCTCGGCGTGGTTGGTGTGGCAGATGTCGCAGCCCAGCGGCACACCCAGCAGCTTGCCGCAGAAGTGGTCTTCGAGCCCGGCGCGGATGATCTGCTTGCCGTCGTAGAGGTACTCGGGCCCGATGAAGCCGACCACCGTGTTGGTGAGCAGCGGCGAGAACGCGCGCGCCACGCCGTAGGCGCGTGCTTCCATCGTCTGCTGGTCGACACCGTGGTGCGCGCCCGCGCTCAGCGCCGAGCCCTGGCCGGTCTCGAAGTACATGACGTTGTCGCCCACCGTGCCACGCCCCTTGGCACTGTTCTGCGAAAGCGCCGCCTGTTGCGCCTGGCGCAGCAGGCCGAGCGTGACGCCGAAGCCGGCGTTGGCCGCTTCGCTGCCGGCGATGGACTGGAAGACCAGGTCGACCGGCAGGCCGTCGTCGATCAGCCGCAGCGTGTTCGTCACGTGCGTCAGCACGCAGCCCTGAGTCGGAATCGCGTGGCGCTGGATCACCTCGTCCAGCAGGCGCAGCAGGTCGCCGATGGCACGCAGGCTGTCGCTGGCCGGGTTGACGCCGATCACCGCGTCGCCGCAGCCGTACATCAGGCCGTCGAGCAGCGAAGCCGCCACGCCGTCGTCGATCACCCGCAGCGTGATCGTCACCAGCGTCACCACGCAGCCCTGAGTCGTAATCGCCTGCCTCGGGATCACCTCGTCCAGCAGGCGCAGCAGGTCGCC